>JABHKE010000088.1 GCA_018692355.1 Fidelibacterota bacterium | reverse complement strand
GCTTCCGCATCTAAACTTAAATATTTAGTGAATAATTGTAAACATCTTTATTAAATATCATTTTCCGGTTCTAAACCTGCAAATTCCTGCCAAAATCGGACAGACTCAGCCCACTCCTCTGATGAATAATGTGCTTTTGTTCCGCCAGAAAGTTCTAGCTGATTCCGCATCATTGTTATCGGCCCCATGGGAATTTTTTTCAAACCTGACGGGATTGCATTGATGCTGACTAATTCCCACTCCGCATCCGTTGACTGCTCATCATTCTTAGATAATACATCATTTCTGTACAGGATTAAATCCACAGCTTCTGGTTCTAAAGGTGTTCCTTTGATCGCTCGGGTTTGAATGTAAAAATCTTCTTCCGGCCTCCGTCTCACCAATTTTGAAACCATTTCTGAATTTTCGTCCAATTTTATAATTGGACAAAAAAATTCACCGATTATAGAAATATTACAATGTACGATTCGGACACCATCTCGATATCCATTTGAAAAGTGCCCATTTCCCATTTGGGTTTGGGCGTGTTCGGCAATTGCTTCAAAAGACATTGTCTTAGAATAGGTTTTTCCAGAACCCTTCACCTGACGGCGGACAAACTCATTTACTGCGACCTTCATTTTTATTCCTGTTGTTAAATTTAATTACCTAAAAATTAATTCTTTTCTTATGCTCAATCATTGCCATTTAATCTCTTACACAATAATTTAATTCATGACATTTCCGTATTGGATTCCATTTGAGAATGAATGGTGGATGTTTGCATCTTTTCTATTCCTGATTCTAGGGATAGTGGGGATAAGTGATTTTACACAAAAGCAAGATTGGATATCACCAGATGCTAACCGCAAGTGGGTTCATTTCCTAGTTGGTATTTTTGTGTGTATTTCTCCCCTAATCTTCTCAACCAATCTTTGGCCAATCACCTTATCAATCATATTTATATTCCTGAATGGGTATGCATTGAGAAAAGGATTCTTTAAAGGGATCCATAGCCAAGATAGGTATTCTTACGGAACGGTTTATTTTCCAATCGCATATTTTTTACTGGTCCTCTTTTTTTGGAATTATCCTGAACTCATAATCCTATCCTTTCTTGTACTAGCCATTTCAGACCCTTTAGCTTCACAAGTTGGACAATCCACGCTATTCCCTTCCAAATTCAAAATTTGGGTGGATGAAAAAACAGTTCAAGGGACCATTGCATTTTTTTCCAGTGCTTTTATTATCATTTATTTAGGCGCTCATTCCTTTTTTGATAATTCAAATAATTACCTCTTTGGATTGGCACTTTTTACAGCATTTGGGGCAACGATAGCAGAAATAACAAGCTGCCGTGGTACCGATAATATTTCCATCCCAATTGTGTGTCTTTTATTTATGATCGGTTATTTCAACCATGTATCAGAATCAGGACAATTTTTTGAACTAACTGTGTCATCTTCTTCAATTTTAATTTTTATTGTCATTCCTTTATTTTATGTAGCTTACTATTATCGTTCACTATCCAGAAGTGGGTTTTATGGTGCTTTAATCATGGGGATTATTGTAACACTCATTGGCAGTTGGAGATTCTTATTTCCGTTAGCGGCGTTTTTTATTTTATCTTCATTACTAAGTAAAATTGTTAAGAATACGTCCTTTTACCAAACGAAAGGTTCAGCCCGAGATATTGTTCAAGTTTATGCAAATGGGGGGATTGCGTTGCTCATTTGTATTTTCGATTTCATTCAACCTAATGCAATTAATTTTTTCTTATTTCTCGCATCCGTTTCTGCGGCTATGTCAGATACCTGGGCAACAGAAATCGGAAAAATATCCAAAAAGAGACCTATATCAATTGTGAATTTTATACCCATGGATCATGGTTTGTCCGGTGGAATCACACGTATTGGAATAATTGGATCACTACTCGGATCCAGTTTATTCGGATTTACAATCTGGTGTGTAATTCCTATACCATCCTTCATAGCTTACGGCATTATATTATGTGGATTTGTAGGATCAGTCTTCGATTCTTTTCTGGGTGCGACTATTCAAGCAAAATATGAAACCCAAACTGGTGAGATTATTGAATCATCCCAAGAAGGAGCAGTCTTTATATCAGGAATTTCGTGGGTTAATAATGATATGGTGAATTTGATGAATACGGCTTTTGCACCCACCCTAATGTATTTTTATTTAAAAAATTTTTAATATTAAAAAGTCTTTGAATGCCTTGCTATACAAATTAAAAAGCCTCCCCGAAACCGAGAAGGCTATTAATTCAATAGGAATGAAAAATATTATTAAATCACTTTATGAACCAGAAGTCCAACCATGACGATCAGAGATATAAAGATTAGGGAAACACCCATATTACCTTTTTTTATCTCTTCCCATTCATCGATTTCTGTGGACAACAAATCAAAAACTTTTAAAGCAATTCCAATACCAAAAGCAAAACCAACTGCGGCAGCGATAGACCAGCCAACAGCACGCGCGTATTGTGTTAATAGTCCCATTAGTGTATTAGGATCAGGCATAATAAACTCCTTATTGTATTTCCATATTTATTTTTTTCATGAAATCAGAAGATTCCATTGTTCCGTTGGCTAACTCAATGGCCATTTGTTTCGAACACGTGGCTACAAACATATTGGTTTCGCCCCTTGAGATAGGGACCGCAACATTCATAGTTATTGATTCCGGTGTGTAAGCGTTTGACTTCCCCATCTGAATCTGATGTTCAATGGCGTGCCCGGCAGCCGCAAAACCAACCAACATCACCATTTCAAAATTATTCCTGCCACTTTCAAGGTCTATTGAGAAATCATTTTCTCCAAGAGAAAACTGGGATGATTCAACCGTAATCCGGTAAGAATTACAAACGCTTATGACTTTTTTCTTAAAAGCATAATTAGCCCTAAGACCGTCTGTCCCGACCAAAAGTGCAAAGAGCACAACAAGTAGAATTCGTTTAGATTGCATCGTCCTGTTCAAAATGTTAGCGGGATTTTACATGATTCACCGACGGAGAATCAAGTGGTAAAAACATGAATATTTTGTTGGTTAGCAAAATTCAATTAATTTATTCGAAATCTATTATTTTTTACTGGATTCAAAATATCTTCCCCATTATCAAAAAAACTCATGTCCAGAAATGACAACATTCTACGATACAATAGAACCATTCTTAATAATTGACTGGAGAGAATGATCAGCAATAAGAAATGGAATCTGGACGGTTCTCTCGATATTCCAGACAAGAATATCCGCTTTTTTCCCAATTTCGATGGAACCAACTTCATTTTCTAATTGTAAAGATTTTGCTGATGTGAATGTGGCTGCCATGATGGCATCCAGAATGGGCATTTTTAAATAAATACAGGATAAAGATAATATAAAGGGCATGGATTGGATATAACAACTTCCGGGATTGAAATCCGTAGCCAATGCAACATCTACACCGGCCTCTTTTAATTTTAGATAGGGCGCATATCCTGATTTGCCTAAAAAGAAAGTCGTTCCGGGAAGCAAAGTAGCAATAGTTCCATTTTTAGCCAATTTATGGATACCTTCGTCACTCACTGCCATGAGATGGTCAGCAGAGATTGAGCTGGTTTCTCCTGCTAATTCTGCGGCACCCGAATCTTCAAATTCATCGGCATGAATACGCGGGATGAGACCATGAACTTTGCCAACGTCCAAAATTCGTTTGGTCTGCTCTGCAGTGAAATATCCATTCTCACAAAAAACATCATTGAATTTTGCAATGCCCTGGTCCGAAACCGCCGGGATCATTTCGTTACAAATCAAATCAACATAACCATCATGATTATCCTTGAATTCCGGTGGGTATGCATGTCCACCCATAAATGTGGGAACCATATCAATATTATGGGATCGATTTACTTCATCAATAACTTTAAGTGATTTGAGCTCCGAGTCTGTACTTAAGCCATATCCACTTTTGCATTCTACGGTAGTTGTGCCTAAAGAAAGGAACCTGTCCATGCGAGAATTCACCCGTGAAATAAGGCCAGATTCAGGAGAATTCCTAACACCATTAATACTGTTAACGATGCCACCACCTGCATTCGCTATATCTTCATAAGTTGCACCTTGGAGCCGCATGGCAAACTCATCTTCCCTTCCATCTAAAAATACCGGATGGGTGTGTGGATCAACAAATCCCGGTGTAACAAGTTTCCGATCACAATTAACTATTTGATCCGCATCACCCAAGTCTTTTCCAATATCTACTATTTGATCTTTTTCAATTGCTACCTCAACATTTTCGTGGGTAAGCATTTCATTGACTTCAGAATCATAGGTAATCAATTGGCCAATATTGGTAAGTTTTAAAGAAGACATTTATCTTTATTGTGTTAAGATGAAGAGAAACCTATCGCCCCGCATCAGCGGCGTTTTCAGGAGCGCAGCGAGTAAAAATGTCCGACTGCATGCGCTTGTTATGTGTAGATACCGCACCTGTACTAGATTGAAACTGAATTACGAGAACGAAATACTCTATGCAACCAGTATATCGTTAATATCAATATTAACGACATAGGTATAACAGCTACATACGGCATCTCTTCGATGGTTGCTCCCGTCATTTTCACAATTTTGTCTACAAAGGCCATAGCTGCCCACATAAGCGAGAAACACATGCGCCACAAATGTCTTGCAATACGTTGCGAGCCAGATAGACCACGCTTATACAGGTTTCGAATATCTCCAACGGCAAAGAATATTGCGAGACCAACCCACAAAGCATACATCTCAGGATAGGGTTCACCCTCAGATGGATCATAGCTAAACGCAATGAGACCTAAGGTAACCACCCATGCCAGAGCTATATATTCGAGAAAATCTGTTTCACCTTCTTTATGGAATGTTGTCAACCAAGCTGTAAATACAGAGTAAAATACCATTAATCCCAAAAACACATCGTTGGGAGTGCCTTTCAGGAATCCAGCAAGACTTCCAGATACGGCCATAATTAGCATGGAAACGGTAAAGTATCGGCCACTACGGCGATGTGCCCACGATCCTTTTGAATAAACGAAGGCCGCAATAGCGGACAAGAATGCAACGGTTCCAGCAGGGGTATGTACTAACCAAACGACCAAATCTTTCATGAGCTAACTGTACGCTGAAATTTACTGATACACATAACTTATTATTCTAAATCCAATTTTCATCAAAATTATTCTTTCTAATCCATCATGGGAATATCAACATTCCATTTCTTTGCATTTTCGATGGCGTCTTCATACCCTGCATCCACATGACGATAAAGTCCCATTCCTGGATCGTTTGTTAAAACTGATTGAAGTCTGGCATCCATTTCATCCGTTCCATCAGCAACTATAACCTGACCGGCATGAAGGGAATAGCCCATTCCAACACCTCCTCCATGATGAAAGGACACCCACGTTGCACCACCTGCTATATTCACCATTGCATTAAGTAAAGGCCAATCTGCCACAGCATCAGTCCCGTCTTTCATAGATTCAGTTTCACGATTGGGCGAAGCAACGGATCCACAATCAAGATGATCTCGACCAATGACGATTGGGGCTGATAATTCCCCTGAGCGGACCATTTCATTTAAAGCTAATCCAAATTTGGCTCTATCACCATACCCTAACCAACATATCCTAGCAGGAAGACCCTGAAACTGAACTTGCTCCTGTGCCATAGTTATCCAGCGACATAATGCTTTATCTTCCGAAAATATTTCTATTATTTTCTTATCAGTTTTATAAATATCTTTCGGGTCACCTGATAATGCTACCCAACGGAAGGGGCCCTTCCCTTCACAGAAAAGAGGACGAATGTAGGCCGGGACAAATCCTGGATAATCGAAAGCATTTTCTACTCCGGCTTTCATAGCTTGTGCACGAAGATTATTCCCATAATCAAATGCAATTGCCCCCTTAGCCTTCAAAGCAAGAATCCCCTGCACATGCTCACCCATCGCACGGAAAGATTCTTCAATATATTTTTTTGAATCTGATTCACGGAGTGCATTAGCCTCATCAAAAGTAAAATTATTTGGTAAATAACCAACCAATTCATCATGTGCAGATGTTTGATCTGTAACCAGATCAGGTATTATACCCTGATTGGCAAATTCTGGTACTAAATCAGCTGCATTCCCCAGCAATCCAATAGAGAGTGGTGTTTTGGTATTCATGGCACCCTGAGCCCATTCCAGAGCTTTATCAAGACTATCAGTTGATTTATCTAAATATTTTGTTTCCAATCGTCGTTGGATTCGCCGTGGATCAATTTCAATATTAATGGATACGCCACCTGCCATGGAAACCGCCAGAGGCTGTGCGCCACCCATTCCGCCTAAACCAGCCGTTAAGATAAGTCTACCCGCCAAGGAATCCACATTCCAATGTTTTTTGGCTGCAGCAACAAATGTTTCGTATGTTCCCTGTAAAATCCCCTGAGTTCCAATATAGATCCAACTGCCGGCTGTCATTTGACCAAACATCATAAGCCCTTCTCTTTCCAATGCATTGAAATGCTCCCAATTAGCCCAGTTGGGTACAAGATTAGAATTGGCGATTAAAACTCTTGGCGATGTGGTGTGCGTTTTAGCAACACCTACGGGTTTTCCGGATTGAATTAATAATGTTTCATCCGGTTCAAGTCTTTTTAAAGTTTCAAGAATAGCATCATAGCATTCCCAGTTTCGAGCTGCTTTCCCCCTCCCGCCGTAAACAATGAGTTCATCGGGTACTTCGGCTACATCCGGATCGAGATTATGTTGGATCATTCGATACGCAGCTTCTATCTGCCAATTCTTACAGGAAAGTTTATTTCCGGTGGGTGGATGAATGGTTCGAGACATTAATTACTCTAACTTTATTAAATAATTATTTTAAATATTTGATTAATTTATCTGCATAGGATGGTTCATTCTTAAAAACGGTATAAGAAAAGACACTGATTCCACCAAAATCATTTTTCCCCGCATGGTAAATCTTTTTTCCTGCGTTTCTCGCACTCTGGTTATAGGTGGCAATGCCCATTACAACACGATCTAAATACTTCAAGGGAAGATTCTCCTTCATTATTCGAATGTTCTTGTCAAAAGTGCTAAGATCCATTGTATAATTCATGGGTACGGCCCAATCTATATATCCACCAGCAAGCCACACATCCCATTCTTGGCTAAAGGTGTTTCGGGCACTAAGTAAATTTGGTTTTACTGCTGCAGATATAATACAATCCGGCTGATAAGCTTTAATGCGCATAGACGCCTTGCTGATAAATTTTGTGATTGCAGATCGTTTAAATTCAGCAAAGGAAGGTTTTTGTTTCACTTCTAGAGATGGCAACCCAGGCATAGAATTATTATAATTCAGAAAATATTTGAGCCCAATTGGATTCAATCCCCATCCTAGATCATGATACCGAATGTAATCAAAGTGAATTCCATCTAAACTATAATTTTGCAGTAATTCAGTGAGAACGTTGTGGAGATGCGCGTCCACTTCTGGATGAGTTGGAGCAAGATAAAAGCCTTCACCATTGGCTTGTCTGTCCTTTTTCATTTCCCCAATTGTGTTACTAATATTAATAGGGTCGGGTGATTTAGAATCAATCCACTCAGGATGGGACAGAAGTAAGTGATCAGATTGAGATGGAATTATAGGTGATGACCAGAGATAATACACATTGAACCAGGCATGGATTTTGATATTTGACTGTCGACCTTTTATCAGGATATACGCTAAAGGGTCAAAATCTGTTTGCGTCAATAAGTGTGACCGTGGAACCAATTGGGAAGTGTAATAAGCGTCACCCCTACCTCGAATTTGAACAAAGAGATGATTATAATTATTCATTTTAGCAAATTCCACAACTTTATCGATCTTCTCTTTAGAAATGATATGATCACGAACCACCCATAATGCTCTAATATCAAATGTATCGGCAGTTGCACTCGATACAAATAAAAAAAGAAGGGCAACAAATGTTGCCCTTCTCACTGTGTTCCTATTATGGTTCACTTAATTATTCAACTTAATTTATTAGCCTAATCTTCGGATTCACCATGAGGTGCCAATTCACCAATCATATCTACGAATTCTATTATAGATATAGGTGCACAGTCGTTATCACGAAATCCTAATTTGGTGATACGCGTATATCCACCATCACGATTAGCAAATGCCGGCCCCACTGTATCAAATAACTCACGAACTATCGTCTTATGTCTAATCCTTTTCAGAACCTGACGCCGCGCATGGATATCGCCCCTTTTTGCGAATGTTACAAGTGGTTCAATAAACATTCGGAGTTCCTTAGCTTTCGCATCGGTGGTTTTAATCTTTTTATGTGTGATTAATGCACATGACAAGTTCGACATCAGTGCCTTCCGATGAGCTGTCTTGCGACCTAATTTTCGTCCGATTTTATTGTGTCTCATTGTTTAGCCTTCTTCTGCCATAATTTTTTCAACTTCCATACCAAAATGAAGACCCATTGTATCCAATTTTTCGACTAATTCAGTTAACGATTTTCGACCAAAGTTTTTGTATTTCAACATTTGATTTTCTTCTTTGCTAACTAATTCTTGAATGTACTTGATACCAGCAGCTTGCAAGCAGTTGTAACTTCGTACTGATAATTCCATTTCGTCGATTGTCTGGTTCAGGAGCTTCCTTAATTCCATTGTTTCTTCTGATACACCATCAGAAATCTCCAAAACAGATGGATTAGATATTGCTTCAATGAATTTTAAATGTTCACGAAGATAAGTTGCTGAATATGATATAGCATCTTTTGCAGTAATAGAACCATCTGTTTCTACATCAATCGTCAAGATCTCGATGGGTTCTTTTGCACCTGGGACAGGACTAACATCAAATGTTACATTTGTGACAGGGTTAAAAATACTATCCATTGATAAGGTGCCTACGGTAAGATTTGGTAGGTCATTTTCTTCTGATGGAACGTATCCTTTTCCGATACCAATCCGTAATTCTAATTCTAATTTTCCTTTTGAATTGATCTCGGTAATGTACTCATTGGGATTCAGTATATTATACTGATCACTAGCATCCTGAATATCTTGTGCAGTAAACACTTTTTTACCTTTCAGGGTTAGTGTTACTTTATCTGGTGTGTTATCCATTAACTGGAACTTAATTTTTTTCAGGTTCATAATGATATCTGCAACATCTTCTTTCACACCAGTTAAAGAAGAAAATTCGTGTTGTACGCCCTCAATTTTAACGTGAGTGATTGCCGCACCGGGTATGCTTGTTAATAATACGCGACGCATTGCATTTCCCAATGTTGTACCATACCCACGTTCTAGTGGTTGCACAACGAATGTACCTGTATTTCCATCGTTTACTTCATCATTGTAATTAACTTTGAGTTCTATTGCTTTAGTAGCCATGAAGTGTTTTCCCTATTTCAATTATTTTGAATATAATTCTACAACTAACTGTTCATTTACAGTCAATTGCATTTCATCTCTATCGGGAACAGCAACGAAGGTCCCGCGTAGTTTTGCTTTATCTAATTCGAGCCATGAAAGATCCATGTCTCCTTTAATTCGACGCATGGATTCAAGAATGATATCCATTTTTTTACTTTTATCACGAACTTCGATCACATCTCCTTGTTCCACAATGTATGATGGGATGTTTACAACTTTATTATTAACGAGAAAATGTTTATGGCTCACTAACTGGCGTGCGGCAGGGCGAGACGGTGCAAACCCAAGACGGAATGCAACATTATCTAATCTACTTTCTAATAATTGTAGCATATTTGTGCCAGTTTCACCTTTCATTTTATCTGCTTTTACAAAATTCAATTTGAATTGTTTTTCCAAAAGGCCATACATGAATTTAATCTTTTGCTTTTCCCTGAGTTGAGTTCCATAATTCGATAATTTAGACCGACGTCCCTGCCCGTGTTGGCCTGGTGCATAAGGCTTTCGATTCAAAAGGCGATCATATTTTGGATTTCCAAAAATATTTTCTCCAAATTTGCGTACAATTTTACCTTTTGTGGTTTGTGATTTAGCCATTAATTCTCCTTACACTCTTCTTCGTTTGGGGGGGCGACACCCGTTATGAGGCAAAGGAGTCACATCTTTAATGCTTTTGATCTGTAAACCAGCCACAGCCAGAGCACGAATAGCGGATTCACGTCCAGAACCTGGACCTTTCACCAAAACATCTACGCTGGATAGTCCCAAAGCTATCGCAGCTAAAGCTGCTTTATCCGCTGCCATTGTTGCGGCGTAAGCTGTACTTTTTCGTGATCCTTTAAACCCGGAAGTACCAGCTTTTTCCCAAACAATCACATTGCCATGAATATCGGTCAACGTAACGTGGGTGTTATTAAACGTAGATTTAATATGTGCAATACCGCGAGGCTCTGCACTTTTTTTCTTTTTCTTTTTTGGTTTATTTTCTGCCAAAATAGACTCTCTTTTTATTAATGATTATTTCTTGCCCAAGCCAATGGTGCGCTTCTTACCTTTCCGCGTACGGGCATTTGTTTTTGTACGTTGACCGTTTGAAGGAAGGCCACGACGGTGACGAAGACCCCTATAGGTACCTACGTCTTTCAATCTTTTTATGTTCATCGCAGTTTGAGATCGTAACTCACCTTCAACGATAAAGCCAAGACTGGAAATGGCGTCACGAAGTGCAACTACCTGCTCTTCAGTTAAATCTTGAACACGGATATCTGGATCCACTTTGGCTTCTACACACAGTTTTTGTGCAGTTGTTAAGCCAATACCGTGGATATACCGCAATGAATATGGAACTTTCTTGTTCCTTGGAATATCTACACCAACAATACGTGCCATAGGTCTCTTTTATCCTTGACGTTGCTTATGTTTAGGGTTTTCACAAATTACGAGTACAACGCCTTTTCTTTTAATGACCTTGCACTTTGAACACATTTTCTTTACTGATGGACGAACTTTCATTCTTCTCTACTTTTGTCTGTATGTAATACGACCGCGGGATAAATCATAAGGTGAAATCTCTAATGTCACCACATCTCCGGGTAAAATTTTTATAAAATGCATTCGCATTTTTCCACTGACATGCGCCAGGACTTCATGAGGATTACCACCTATTTCTACCTCAACGCGAAACATGGCATTTGGTAATGTTTCCTTAATAATCCCATCAATTGTTATGGGTTGTTCTTTAGCCATGGGTCCCTACACTCAAAATATTTGGACCATTATTTGTTATGGCAATTGTGTGCTCAAAATGAGCTGAAGCTTGACCATCTTTCGTTAAAATTGTCCAACCATCCTTGGCAGTAAACACTTCTTTAGCACCAGCATTGATCATGGGTTCAATGGCAATACACATACCTGAACGGAGTTTGTACCCTTGTTTGGCTTTCCCATAATTTGGTATCTGTGGTTCTTCATGGAGCGCCCTTCCAATACCGTGGCCAACCAATTCTCTTACAACAGAAAACCCATTGCTTTCGGCACATGTCTGAACGGCATTTCCGATATCACCAACATAATTTCCAGGGAGTGCTTGTTCTATCCCTTTCATCAAAGACTCTCGGGTCACATCCATTAATTTTTGTTTTCCTGCATCAACGGTACCGATGGAAAAAGTACGGGCATGATCACCATAATATCCATCCAATTCCGCACCACAGTCAACACCTACGATTTGGCCATCTTTAAGAACATCATCACCTGGAATACCATGCACAACTGCATCATCAATAGATACACAAAGTGTTGCTGGAAATCCCATATAGCCTTTAAACGCCGGTTGGGCGCCTTGCGATCGGATAAAGTCTTCTGCCATTTGATCTAAATCAGATACGCGAGCACCAGTAATTATGTGAGGTTCTAGCATAATCAAAGTATCTGCAACAATTTGACAACTGCGTGAAATTTTTTCTACTTCCCGTGGTGACCTTATATAAACCATTACATTCGTCTCCGTCCGCGAATTTTACCTTTTGTTAAAAAGCCATCGTAATGTCGCATCATTAAATGGGATTCAATTTGCTGCAATGTATCCAAGGAAACACCAACGATAATCAACAAGCTTGTACCACCAAAGAAGGAAGCCAAATCATAATTAATATTCATTGTTTTCATCAGGATATATGGGAAAATAGCTACAAATGCAAGAGCAATAGAACCGGGTAAAGTTACGCGGGTCAAAATATTATCAATGTATTCTGCTGTTTTCTTTCCGGGACGAACTCCAGGTATAAATCCACCTTGCTGTTTCATGGTTGAAGATACCTGAACGGGATCAAAGGCAATGGCAGTATAAAAATAAGTAAAGAAAATGATCATCAAGCCAAAAACAGCCCAATAAAATGGATGATCAAAAGAGAACCATGCCATCAAGGATTGTGCAAATTCACTGTCGCCCAAAAAGGTCGAAATGGTGCTGGGTATAAACATAATTGATTGTGCAAAAATGATAGGCATCACACCAGCAGTATTAACTCGCATTGGAATATGTGTATTTTGTCCACCATAGACTTTACGCCCTACTACCCGTTTTGCATATTGGACGGGAATTTTTCGAGTTCCCTGAGTCAGTAATACGACGAAACAAATGACCAAAAACATAATTCCCATCAAAATAAATTCTGATAGTAACCCGCGAACACCTTCGCGCACTAATGTAACTTCGCTCAAAATCACATTTGGGAATGCTGAAATAATCCCCACCATGATAATAAGGGAAATTCCATTCCCAATACCACGTTCCGTGATCCGTTCACCCAACCACATGAGAAACAAGGTTCCAGTTACCATACTAATTATCCCTGTGAAAGTAAACATGAAACCAGGATTCATAACAACTGATTGTCCATTTGCTGTTAAGCTAGGAAGAAAAATAGCAACAACACCATAGGACTGCATGGTTGCCAACATCACTGTTCCGTAACGTGTGATTTGTGTAATCTTTTTCCTACCCGCTTCCCCTTCCTTCTGCAATCTCTGAAAATAAGGAATAACGGACCCCATCAACTGGATTATAATAGAAGATGAAATATAAGGCATGATTCCTAAAGAAAACAAAGACGCCTTTTGGAATGCACCGCCTACAAAGGTGTTAAATAATCCAAACAGGGAGTTCTGTAAATTAGTGAATGCCCCAGCAAGGGCTTCTCCATCAACACCAGGTATTGGAATATGTGCCCCCATCCGCACAATGATGAGGATACTGACAGTAAAAAGAATTCTTTTACGGAGTTCAGGAATTACAAAAACACTTTTAAATTTATCAATCACTGTACTGTAGCCGTTCCACCTGCTTGTTCAATTTGTTCTTTAGCTGATTCACTAAAGGCACTGGCTGTAACTGTAACTTTTAATTTTAACTCTCCATTAGCGAGGATTTTAATTGGTTTCAGCGCTGAACGGACCAACCCGTTATCGGCTAAAATTTGAGCATCAACCGTATCGAGACCAAGATTTTCAATAGCTTCAAGGTTCACTATTTGAAATTCTTTTCTGAAAAGATTGGTAAAACCTCGTTTCGGGAGTCGACGAGCCAACGCCATTTGGCCACCTTCAAACCATGGACGACGCTTAAAACCCGAACGTTGCTGCGCACCTTTATCTCCGCGACCAGAAGATCTGCCTAATCCAGAACCAGCACCGCGACCTACACGTTTCCTGTTTTTAGTTGAGCCTGGAACGGGTGTTAATGAGTCTAATTTCATACTTCTTCAACCTTTAATAAATAAGGGATCACATTAATCATACCACGTATAACAGGTGTATCATTTTGTTCAACGGTTTGCTGCATTTTACGAAGCCCTAATGCTTTCAGAGTAGCTTTCGCTTTTGGTTTATACCCTATCCCACTTTTAATCTGGGTAATGCGTAGTGTTTTTATTTTGGCCATTAGTTGAATACCTCACCAATAGTAACTCCACGTTTATTAGCAATAGCAACAGCATCTTTCATCCGCACCAAGGCATCCATAGTAGCATGAATGAGATTCATTGTATTTTTTGAGCCATGACGCTTTGTTAAAATATTATGAATTCCAACCTGCTCCATAACCAAACGAACAGATGCGCCTGCTATAATGCCTGTACCTGGAGAAGCAGGTTTTAACATAATACGGCTAGCACCATGTTTACCAATAATCTTATGAGGCACTGTTCCATTCACAACAGAAACTTTTACAATATTTCGCTTCGCAATATCCTTCCCTTTATTGATGGCAGAGATTACCTCGTTTGCTTTACCTAGGCCAATTCCGATATGGCCTTTCCCATCACCTACAACAATGAGGGCAGAAAAACGAAAACGTTTACCCCGAGATGTTACTTTCGCAGTTCGATTAATTTTTACTACCGCTTCTTCTTGAAGATCAAGCTCAGCTGGGTTTATGATAGCCAAATCAGACTCCTTTAAAATTCTAATCCACCCTTACGGGCGGCTTCTGCAAATGCTTTAACACGGCCATGATATGGATATCCGTTTCGATCCAATACCACTGGACCGACTTTTGCGGATTTGGCTTTTTTCGCCAATGCATCACCTACAATTCGGCTAATGTCTGTTTTATTTTCTGCTTTTTTTAAAGCAGACTGTAATTCTTTATCTCTAGATGATACTGCGGTAAGAGTATGCCCATCAAAATCATTTACAATCTGAGCTTCAAAATGTTTAAGGCTTCGAAAGACAACCAATCTCGGACGATTCGGATTCAGGCGTGAAGTCTTTTTACTTCTATTTCGCCTTCTTTCATCTCTACGAATTATTGAACGATGTTTTGCCATTATTTAGCCCCCACCGTTTTACCCTGTTTCGAGCGGACATATTCACCCTTGTAACGAATACCTTTCCCCTTGTATGGTTCAGGTTTTCGGAAAGAGCGAATCTTAGCAGCAACTGCACCTACTAATTGTTTATCAGTACCTTCAACTTTAACTTCCGTCCTGTTGGCAGTTACGGTGATTCCATCTGGCATATCAAAATAAATATCATGAGAATAACCTAACTGAAGTTGCAATCTATTTCCCTGTACTTGCGCCAGATACCCAACTCCGATGATTTCCAATTCCTTGCTGTAACCAACTGACACACCTATAACCATATTATTTATCATTTGGCGAGTTGTCCCATGGAGAGAACGGTGCTCTCTAACATCTGATGGGCGATCGACAATAATAGTGCCATCAGATTCAGATAATTTCATATCTCTATGGGCATTGAATTCAAGTGCCCCTTTAGGGCCCGATACCTTAACCAATTGCCCTAAAAGATCAACTTTAACTCCTTCAGGAATACTAACTGGATTTTTACCTATTCTTGACATATTTCTTAATATACCTCACAGAGTATTTCACCACCTACACCAAGATGATTAGCTTTTTTATTGGATAATACACCTTTAGACGTTGATAAAATTGAAATCCCAAGCCCATCCAATACACGAGGTGCTTCACCGGCACCGACATAAACACGAAGGCCAGGACGGCTGATACGTTTGATATTATCAATTACGGGATTTCCCTGATAATCATATTTTAAAAACACACGGATAGTTTCTTTATTTTTATCTCCAGCAATAAAGAAAAAATCTTCAAGAAATTTTTCCTCTTTTAGCACAAGTGCTATACGTTTTTTTAATGCGCTGCTTGGAACATCTACCCAGCGTTTCTTTGCTAGGAGTCCATTACGGATTCGCGTTAAAAAATCAGAAATTGGATCAGACATTGACATATTTATTTTCTCCTACCAACTCGCTTTAGTTACACCAGGAATCTCACCCTTTAGTGCCATTTCCCGAAAACATAATCGGCAAAGTCCAAATCGCCTTAGATAAGCATGTGGTCGTCCACATTTAAAACACCGATTCTTTTCCCGGGTTGAAAATTTTGCTTTTCTTTTTGCTTTATAAATTTGTGATTTCTTGGCCATCAGGCTGCCTCTTCCACTTCTTGATTTACTGGTTTTTCTCTTAACGGAAATCCTAAGAGTTTTAACAATTGATATGCTTCATCGTCCGTTTTTGCGCTTGTTGTGATAGTCACGTTCATTCCTCGGATGGACTCAATTTTATCATATTCGATTTCAGTAAAAATAATTTGTTCTTTAATCCCAAAGTTATAATTCCCGCGACCGTCGAATGATTTAAAGGATAATCCACGAAAATCACGCTCTCGAGGCAATGCAACAGAAATCAACCTCTCCAAAAATTCATACATCATTGTCGACCGCAAAGTCACTTTACAGCCCACGGGCCATCCTTTACGTATCTTAAAATTTGAAATATCTTTTTTTGATTTAGTAATGATCGGTTTTTGACCTGAGATCAAAGTCATCTCTTCCACAGCGCTTTCAAGATTCTTGGAATTAGTTTTTGCATCACCTAGTCCCATGTTTAGAGCAACACTAGTGACTCGCGGGACTTCCATTTTATTAGAGTAATTGAACTGCTTTTGCATGGCAGATGTAACATCTTCACTATAAATCTTTTTAAGTGATGGAGAATAAACAGGTGCCTTTTTTTTCTTTTTGGCAGGTGCTTTCTTTTTTATTTTCTTTTCTTCAGCCATTTCTATGCTTCAATTTCTTCGTTAGTTTTTTTAGAAACCCTGACTTTAGAACCATCTTCAAGTTTCTTGTATCCCACGCGAGTCGCTTGCCCGCCATGAACAACCATCACATTTGAAATATGAATGGATGCTTCCCTTTCTACAATACCGCCGGCAGGGTTTTCCTGAGATGGCCGGGTTGCTTTTTTCATAAAATTTATACCTTCAACAATAACTCGTTTTTTTTCTGGAAAAACGTGAAGGACTTTCCCTTCTAAATCTTTATTGTTCCCACTAATAACTTTAATGGTCATACCTTTTTTAACATGCATTTTTACAGTACCTCCGGAGCCATTGAAACAATCCTCATGAATCCACTTTCACGCAATTCACGAGCTACCGGACCAAATATCCGTGTCCCACGAGGCTCGCCAGCGCTATTCAATAAAACAGCAGCATTTTCATCAAAGCGGATTCGACTACCATCAGGACGGGATACCTCTTTTCTTGTACGGACCACAACCGCTCTATGAACTTCACCTTTTTTCACCATACCTCCCGGCAGAGCTTTTTTAACTGTAATTACGATTTGATCACCAATACTGGCATATTTTCGTCTTGAGCCACCTAATACTTTGAAGCAGAGAACTTCTTTTGCTCCCGTATTGTCGGCCACCCTTAATCTTGTCTCTTGTTGAATCACTTTGCTATCCTAATTTCACTGATTCGCGAACTATTTCGCTTACCTGCCAGCGTTTACGTTTACTTAAAGGCCGAATAGCTGAAATCTTGACAATATCACCGTCTTTTGGTATTACAGATGCTACATGGGCTAAATAACTCTTAAAGCGTTTCACACGTTTATGATAAATCGGATGGGCAATTTCACGTGTGACTTTTACATTTACTGTCTTTTCCATTTTAGTACTAATAACTTCACCGATCAAGGATTGACGCCTGCGTTCAAGTTTCATTCTTTCTCACCTTGAGCAACCCGAATACCGAGTTTATACTCATTTAATACTGTTTTTATTTGTGCAATTTCCTTTTTTGTTTTGGAAATTGTTGTTCCATCTTCCAATTGTTGGAGTGCTTGCTGAAATTTTAAATTTTGAAGTGCATCAAGGTTTTCGATCAATTTGGCATTTAATTCCAATTGGTTCATTTCGCGGAGTTCTGTCACTTTCATTAGAATCCCCTTCGTTCGACTATTTTGGTTTTTAGAGGAAGTTTATGACCTGCATTACGAAAAGCATCTTCTGCCTCTTCACGGGTTACACCATCAACTTCGAATAATATACGACCCGGCTTGACAACAGCAATCCAATGATCTGGGGCTCCCTTACCTTTACCCATACGCGTTTCAGCAGGGCGAGAGGTCACAGGTTTATCCGGAAAAATGCGAATCCACATTTTTCCAATTTTTCTGACAACTCGGGAAATCACGATGCGCGAT
>JABHKE010000184.1 GCA_018692355.1 Fidelibacterota bacterium | reverse complement strand
TTGATATTCTTGGTGTCCTTTTCTATTTTGTAATTGCGGAATATTTCCTGTCAATTTGAACCATGTCTTTGCTGCTCATGTTAAGTACCGGGATTTACCTGGCCTTTGTCTTATTTATTATAGCGGGACTTTTTCGCCATAACGAACAATCCATAATAAGCACAGATCAAACTCCAGTTGTATCTGTGGTTATTGCAGCTCGAAATGAAGAAAACAACCTTCCTGATTTGATCCAGGATCTGCTGCACCAGGAATATCCATTGGATCAACTGGAAATTATCATTGTTGATGACAGATCCACCGATTCTACGGCTAAGATTTTAAAAGAAGCCGCCGAGAATTATGCAGTTATAAACTATATCCGTGTTGAAAAACTGTCTACGGAAATGACACCAAAAAAACATGCTTTAGCTCTGGGAATTGAAATGGCAAAAGGAGATGTAATCCTTTCAACAGATGCAGATTGCCGTGTAGGAAAATTATGGGTATCCAGTATGGCCTATAGCGTGGTTCAGCAAGACGGCATTTCAATTGGGTATTCAAAAGTAGCCGGGGAATCATTTTTTGAACGAATTCAAATGTTAGATTTTCTTGGCATTATCACGGCCAATGCCGGTGCAGGCGGTTGGGGCCATTTCTGGTCAGGAACTGGACAGAATTTGGCCTATAAAAAATCAGACTTTAAAGCGATTGGTGGATTTGAACCTGTGAAAGATAAAATCTCCGGCGATGACATGTATCTCGTTCAATCCATTTCAAAATTAAAGAATGGGACGATCAATATTGATGCGAATTCATTCGTAACAACTTCCGCATTACAAACCATTCCAGATTTCATAAATCAGCGCATCCGATGGTCTTCAAATTCAAAGGAGAATGCTATGAAAAGCCATCTATTTTTTGCCTTTCTAAGTTCTGCATTCTTATGCAATGCCACCCTACTGTTGTCTTTTCTTTTTGGTTATTCATGGCTTTTTTTATTTTCATTAAAATTCATTTTTGAAGGTAGTGCCGTCTTTTTAGGCGGGAAACTTTTCCAGACCAAAGTAAATCCCGTTGTTTTTGCTGCCTGGTCATTGGCCCAGCCCATCTATATTCCAATTGTGGGACTTATGGGTCTTCAAAATCGATACACCTGGAAAACATGAAAAATTTCTTAACCCTTTTTATTACAATCTGTTTTGCTTCTGGGCAGTCCTATTCCGTTTCAGTTTTTGGTATTCCCGCTGCAGATGTTGAACAAACTATTCATGATTCAGGGAAGATTGAATTCACAACACAGAATAGAGGAATCTTCGATCTCGTTTGGCCAGCAAAGAATGCTTATAGTGCTATTTATGATTCGAATTCTTTTGCCCTGAAGAGCTGGAGTAAAACTGTAAAACAAGGCGAATTCAAACAAAAGGTTTCAGGTAAAGTTGACTTTTTAGGATATCTTGTTTACGATGACAAAACTATGATTAAAATTCCACAGAATATTTATACAATATTCACTCTTTTGGCCATGGTGCAATCAAGGCCTTATGATAAATTAGATACAAAATGGTTTGATTATGAGCAAGAAGGCCAGCTGGGGCAAGCTAGGTTTATCTGGGCAGATACATCCAATACGTGGAACGGTAAAGATTCGGTTATGTGTGATCATTATCGATTGGATATAAACATAGAAGAAGAAAAAAATAAATTAGATAAACGCTCTGATTATTTTATGGAAGAGATTCTTGCAGATGGCGTGGTAAAAGAATTATGGGTATCTAGAAAAAAACCAAAAAGGATTATGCGCGCAACTCTAAAAACAAAATGGTTCCCAGTATTGGCCACCATCAATGAATAGCAAACATTTCATCATTTACAATTATATTTAGACATAAATCAATGGTACATCCTATGAAAAAGACGATTGCTTACACCAACATTTTCTTATTATTGCTTTTGTTCGGCATCTTAAATGCCCAAAATGATAAAAGTAAAATTGTTGGTATATGGGAATTCCAAACAATTACTTCCATATATTATAGCGACCCGCAAGAAACATCATCCACTAGGCGTGATAATAATCAACAGGAAACATTAATTTTTCATGAAGATGGAACCTTTAACTACCATGGCGTTGATGAAGGTTCAAAATATGCATCTATTGGTTCCTGGAATATAGAAAATACAACATTATCAATGGATGCCGGTGGAGTTAAAACAATTTGTGATTATGAAGTGACTGGTGATATTATGACACTAACGGTCAGGGAAGAGGAATCCGAAGAATTTTATAAAACATTTTCTGTATTAAAGTATAAAAACAAAATAATTAGCCGTTAATTCATTGTTTTTTGTATCATCTACATCATCCAATATTTCAACTTTTTTAGATATCGCCAGCCCTTAGTATTAAATGAAAATAAAACCATCTTTCTTTAAAATCTATCGTAAACAGATCTTTGGGTGGATTCTGACCATGGCTGCTATTTGTGCTGCACTATATTATGGTATTGATAAAAAGGTCATTTTATTTGCCACGTTTGTCATCAGTATTTTCACTCAAATTTTTGTTGGCCTGGGTGCACTTATAGGGATGATCCCATTTGTTGGGCCATTGATTATAAACGTCATATCTATCCCCGTATTTTGGTTCTTGAATGCCATGGGGTATGTGGTGTCCGGCGTTGCCATTAAAAAAGGGTATGCCACGGAATTGGCTAAAAGCAGAGTTGTTACCCTCGGTCTTCTGATCGGAATTATCATTGGATATATTATAGGTCATGTAGTGCCCATCAGATGAATATTTTAATTTTACAAGGTCCAAACCTTAATCTGCTGGTGTTAAAGTCGTCCGAAAATGGGAAACGCCTTACCCTGGATAAACTCAATAAAGCCATTCGGAAACATGTTCATGGTAAAGATGTGACACTCAAATTCTTACAAACCCATAAACAATTCCAGGCCATCAATTTTTTACAAAGAAACAGAAAATGGGCTGATGGATTATTGTGTATTCCCACATCCTGGGCAAAGTATGATTGGTCCATCGCTGAAACGTTAAACATAATCAATATCCCAATTGCTATGGTTTATTTTGATGATCCTTTTTCATTGGGATCCAATGAAACGGAGTCTATTATGACAGGAAAAAAGATTCATTCATTTTCAGGACAACCAGTTGATGCATGTATTTTGGGGATAGACCATATCCTGTCTTAATTTCAATGAAATTCATTATTTTTTATTATTTTTTCGGGTCGATACTATTTGCCCAATCTATCGATGACCCTGAAAACTCTATCCTGTCTGTTATATCAAACCTTAACACAAAAGACACCCCTGAAATAATACCTGAAACATTTGATCTATCGTGGGTTGATTCACTCAAATTGCAGTTACCCTGTGATAATGTTCCACCTCCCAAACGAACCATGCGTCTTCCCAATGCGCCCCGGGATTACAGGAGCGGAACACACCGTGGAATCGATTTTTTTGCAAATTGGGGAACACCGGTCAAAGCTGTCTCCGACGGGATTGTTATTCGCGCAGATCATGGTCATGAGGAAGTGCCTGCTGATTTCAGGGTCAATATGCTCAGCGCCAGCGCTAAGGTTGGCAACACGCCTTCTGATATTTTTAATAATATTTTACTGGGGAGAGCAATCTTTTTAGATCATGGATTTGATCTTATTCCCGGATTTCGGGTTATTACTATTTATGCTCATTTATCTCATATTGATAAAAACATAAAACCGGGAGCAGTCATTAAAGCGGGGGATGTAATGGGACAGTCGGGTAATTCCGGCACGCGTGAAAGTACGGTGGGATTAAAAGCAGGTGCCCATTTACATTGGGAAATGATCTTGCAAAAAGGGAAACAGGAAATTTATTTAGGAAAGGACGTCCCTAATCCGCAACTCTACGCTATGTTGAGGCGTATTTTCTATAAAGAAAATCCTTAATCTTTGTTATAAAAAGGGTGAACTATCGTTTTTTCCGGGCCCACTGAAATTCTATCATTGGTACCCAAGTTTCGTACATAGGAATGTAGGGAAGTAAACGCATATCTGAGCCGTAAGGATACTCGCCCATAACAAATTTGTAGCCAGTAAGAATTCTGAAGTTTTCTGATTTATGCCAGCTAAGAAGCAATTTATGCTCCAATGAATAATTCCCATTAAGGCCCGGCAATAATCTTAAATCAGCATCTACCAAAACACCAATTTTCTCCGAAATGTTTTTTTGGACATCTAAACCGGTATGAAACCCCCAATTATTATAATACACCCCAAGACGATGATAGACCAATGGAAGATCAATCGTGGACCGTGTATCCAAGTCCCCGAAAGCAAATCCCAAGTCAAGACCACCTTTTAGTGTTAAATCCACTCCGGACATATTTTTTGACATGAGCCAGGATGCGGAAAGACCCAGCATGGGCGGCATCTGAAAATCCGGGGCAATAATGCCCATGATTCCTTCTTTTGCAATCATATTTAAAAATGGCGTTGGATAAACTATTTTATATTGACTGGCAGATGTAAATCCAGCAAAATCACTTTGCGATTTTTTTAGACTGAAATTTGGCATGACAAAAAACCAGAGTGGATGAACACTGTATTCTATAGTTTCAGAATAGCCATATCTAAAAGGCTGAAACAATCCCATCTCCCATCTTTTTTGCGGCAATAAATAGGCAGAATGAGCATCCCATTTTTTTGTTTCTCCAAAAACAAGACTAGCGATGATGAAACAGAAAATTATTTTTTTCATTATTCACCTCCAACATTGAGAACAGCGCTCACTGGCAAATGGTCACTTAACTCCCAGGCAGCCTGATGGGTCTTACTTAATGTGTTCTCCCAAATACCATTTGTAAACAAATAATCTAGTTTTCGGTCATATTTAATATCGTTCATCTCGTAACTGGTGCTGGGTCCATGGGTTAAGTGAATTGGAAGATTGGCATCATCAGAATCAATAGCTGAGTCATAGACTTCATATAAAGGATCCAAAATATCAGGCTCTCCATCAAAATTCTCAAAATAGCTTCCTTCTTTATGGTACTCTTCCGCCTGGTCTGTATGGTAATCATCTCCATCACACATATCACTCAAACAAAAATCAGTGACTGAGCCTGGGGGAACAGAATTCAAATCACCGCCTGTCACAAAATAATCACCGGAAGATTGAATCTCAGCTAGAGTTTCCACGTATTTATCAATGTGCTGCTGTTTAGTATCATCCGTGGCAAAAGCTGTGGCATGAACATCCACTGCATAAAAATCTTTAGACCCTTGAGTCAGTGTGGGTATTTTTGCTTTTAGAATATTTCGCCTCAGGTAAAAGTATTGTGTTAATCCATCCTGATCTGTACGGAGGCGAAGTTGAATTCTTTCTGCATCGGTTAATTCATATTTTGAAAGAATGGCGTTTCCTGCATCGATCCTTCCAATGCCATCACTGGGAATAAAATCTGCTTTCCACATGGATGCATAGCAACCATAATTCAGATTAGTATTGTCCAGCAAATATTGAACTTGATCAATATAGCCGGTTCGCTTGGAAGACACATCCACTTCCTGAAGAAGTACAATGTCTGCATCAATAGCATTAAGAGAATCAGCAATAGCTGCCATGTTTTTCTCAATGGTGTCATCATCAAGGATTACATCATCCCCACAGGAATCACCAAAAAATGGGAAACGTGCAATACCAAAGCGAATGTTCCACGTTACAACCTTGACGTTGCCGCTATCATAGGTTTCATTGGATTTACTATCTGCCTCATACATAAGGGCATTTGATAAATCTTCAAACTCCGTTACAAAAGGGTCACACCCCAATAATAATACACCTAGAATGCTTAATAATTTTTTCAATTGATTCTCCTTTTAATCAATTAAAGTTAAAACATTTTCCGGAGGGCGACCAATGACTGCTTTTGCTCCTTTTACTGCAATAGGGCGCTCCATGATTTTCGGAAATTTTTCAATGGCTACCGCCATCGCTTCATCATCATCTAGGATTTCTCCAAAATTGTTTTCTTTATAACTGGCTTCATTTTTTCGCACAATTCCACTTGGGGCCATACCAAGTTTATTTGATAAGGACAATATTTCATTCCTGTTTAAAGGATTTTTCAAATATTCTACTTTGGTGAATTCAACACCGCTTTCTTCCAGGAGCGACACGGCTCCACGACTTTTCCCTCAGCGGGGGTTATGGTATAAAATGATTTTTGTCATAATTCTTCCTTTATTTTTATACTGGACTGTACACCTCAATTTACTTTCAATTCAATAACGAATATTATTATATTTTCTACAATACCGTTAAAAATAATTGTAAAAATTTGCTTACAGGCATTTTGGCAAAATAAATAAAAGAAATCTTGCCCTTTTTAAAAAAATATTTCAGCTATAATTTCAGGGAAGATTAAAATAGGAACAGATGATATGTTTGATAAACGTGATATTCAAATTCTGGAAATACTCCAGGAAAATGGTCGATCAACAGCAAGCGATATTGCCAAAAAAGTGGAATTGTCCATTCCGGCTGTAGGAGAACGGATAAAAAAATTAACAGAAAAGGGTCTCATTAAACGATTTGCTGCCATAATAGATCATAAAGTTGCCGGACTTGATGTGACGGCATTTGTTTCCATTATCAGTGAACATTCGGACCACTATGAAGGCTTTATAAAAAGAGCAACAGAATCCAAGTCCATTCTAGAATGCCATTCTATCACCGGTGGTGGATCTCATCTTTTGAAAGTACGGGTGAAAAACTCCCAGGCTCTGGAAGATTTGCTGTATGAGATCCAAAATTGGCCTGGGGTGTCAAGAACGCAAACCAACGTAATTCTCTCAACATATAAAGAAACTGAGAAGAATGATTTAAAAATATTAAAGGAATTACATAAAATAGCTTAATATATTATATTTTCCTGTTGAATTTTTATTTCTAAATCTTTAATATTTCAGGGGGTCAAATTGCCAAGTGTAAGCGGACTCCCCGGGCGGTAAGGCACTATTGGCATAAAATATTAGCGGCATAAGCCCTATAGCCGCTTTGTAAAAATCAATCCCTGAATTCTATGTTTGGGTTTTACTCCAAGCTAATTAATTATTCACAAATGGATCATTCGAAAAACATCTATCCTCTTTTTGACTCATCTGACTTTCATGATGCTTGCGGGACCGGGTTTATTGTCACCTTGTCAGGGAAACCGGAAAAAAGAGTTTTACCCCTCGCCCTAAAAGGATTACAAAGGCTAGATCATCGAGGAGCTATATCTGCTGATAAAGAAACCGGCGACGGTTCTGGCGTTTTAACCGATATTCCACATCCATTTTTCCGTGAAATTCTCAAGGAGGAACTGGGAATCATAATGCCTTTCAAAAAGAAATTTGCGGTGGGAATGGTTTTTACAACCTCCCGTGAAATCAAATGGCTGAAAGAAATTATAAAATCTACTGCGACTATCAATGGGTTTAATGTTGTGGCCGTGCGGGAAGTGAAAGTGAACCCCAATGCCTTAGGTAAATTTGCACGAAACACAAAACCATTGATTGTACAGTTCTTTTTGGTTGAATCCCAAAAGGGCAAACGCCCACTGGAAACTCGATTATATCTACTCCGGAAAACAGTGGAAAAAGAAATTCTAACCCAAAAGAAAAAATCTTATATCTGTTCTTTTTCTTCTGAAACGATTGTTTATAAAGGGCTCATGACATCCACCCAGCTGGATCATTTCTATCCGGACCTTACCCATCCAAAATATGTTGTAAAGCTTGCCCTTTTCCATGAACGATTTTCCACAAATACTCAGTCCACCTGGTCCATGGCACAACCATTTCGTATGCTGGCCCATAACGGCGAAATTAATACCATCAAGGCCAACCGCCTGTGGATGACAGCACGGGAGAGAGAAATAAAATCTCGGTTCTGGAATGATGACCTTGAAAACCTGAAACCTATTGTAAATCATTACGGAAGCGATTCAGAAAGTCTAGACCATATATTAGAATTTTTAACTCAAAGTGGGCGAGATCTTTTTAGCAGCTCCATGATGCTGATCCCAGATCCTTATGAATACGATAAGTCTATGCCCCGGGCTTTAAAAGATTTTTATATTTATCATGAAAACTTTATTGAGCCCTGGGATGGCCCGGCGGCAATTGTTTTTACAGATGGTAGCCATGTTGTAGCTAAAATGGATCGAAATGGGTTGCGACCTCTAAGATATTCTATTACAAAAGACGGGTTGGTTATTATGGCATCGGAAGCAGGTATTATTGATATTGCCGATAATAACTTAGTTGTGCACCATCATATGAAATCTGGAGAAATTTTTGCTGTTTCGCTGAAAGGAAAGGGAATTATTCGGAATAAAGATGTTAAAAAAATAGCGGCTGGAAAGAAAGATTACTCCACCACACTAAAAAAATATCTTACTACATTAAAAAGAAAATCTCACCGCACAGAATTTGGAATCTTTGGATTCCCCGAGAAGGGATTCGATCCTCGATTGCGGGTGGCCTTTGGTTGGTCAAAAGAGGATTTAACCCGATATTTGGTTTCCATGGCAACCAGTGGACGAGAACCGATTGGCTCCATGGGAGATGACACGCCTGCCGCTGTCATGTCCTTACAAGATCGACGATTTTATGATCATTTTAAACAATCTTTTGCACAAGTGACCAATCCGCCCATCGATTCAATTCGTGAACGGGGCGTCATGGCATTGTTCAAATATTTAGGATCAGAAAATAACCTTCTAGATGAAAATCCAACTTTCGGCGGTGTCATTCGAATCGAAAGTCCTGTTTTGTCTCCCCGGGAAGTATTAGAACTTCATGATCGCCAAAGCCAGGCCCCCTATAAACGCATCTATTGTCATTGTGCACTTAACCAGGATTTAAATAGCCGCCTATCCCGTATTAAGTCTCAATCCCGGGAAGCAGTAAAAAACGGGGCAAAAATAATTTTTCTCACGAATGAAAATCTGAAACAAGGCTATTTACCCATCCCCATGCCCCTGGTTGTTTCTGCAGTTCATCATGCGCTGGTGAAAAACAAATTAAGAAGCGCCGTTTCCCTCATTTGTTTATCCGGGGATGTGGTGGAAGATCATCACGTAGCTGTTCTTATTGGACTTGGCGCCAGTGCTGTATATCCATTTATGGCTTACGAATTGATTCGGGAACATTTTCATGATGATAAAGATTGGCCTAACAAGATGGCTAACTATCGGTACGGTCTTGAGAAAGGTATCCTAAAAATTATGTCTAAAATGGGCATTTCCACGATTAGTAGTTATCATGGAGGTATGCTCTTCCATACACTGGGTTTGGATAAAGATTTGATTCGAAAATATTTTCCATCCTTTCGAAGTGAGCTGGGAGGTATCGGATTAAATCATATAAAACAAAATTTGATGCAGCAGCATTCTGCAGCATTTTTGGAATCATCGCCTAGCTTTAGTGAAAAAGGATATTTCAGATTTCGAAAAAATGGTGAAAGTCATGGGTATTCACCTCTAGAATTCAAAAAGATACAAGCTGCGGCGCACCAAAAGGAGCGGAAAAATATTAAAGCAGAAGTGCCTGTTTATTTACGCGATCTCTTTCAAGTTAAGGGGAAGTTAGAACCCATTGATGTTAAGCAAACCGAATCTTTGAAAAAAATTCTTAAGCGGTTTGGTTCCGGAGCCATATCCTTTGGCGCTATTTCTGAAAACGTTCATCGCGAACTGGCTCGGGGAATGGCTTTAGTAGGAGCACGGAGCAATACAGGTGAAGGCGGGGAAATGGATGACCGCTACAGTAGAAGCAACCCAGATAAAGATGTGAATTCCTACATAAAACAGGTGGCCAGTGGCAGATTTGGTGTTTCCGTTGATTATCTTGCCGCATCGAGGGAAATCCAGATCAAAATGGCTCAAGGGGCAAAACCTGGCGAAGGTGGACAATTGCCGGGACATAAGGTGACAGCGCAGATTGCCCATGCACGATCCTCCACCTTGGGGGTTCCTCTTATATCACCGCCTCCTCATCATGATATTTATAGCATTGAGGATATTAAACAATTGATTCACGATTTAAAGGAGGTGAATCCCCGGGCATTGATTTCTGTCAAGCTGGTAGCACAACCCGGTGTTGGCACCGTGGCTTGCGGTGTGGTAAAGGCGGGTGCTGATATCATCCTTATCTCAGGCGGAGACGGCGGTACGGGCGCCAGTCCTTTGGGTTCACTAAAACATACAGGCTTTCCCTGGGAGTTAGGATTGGCCGAAACACACCAGGCTCTAGTTGCTAATCAATTGCGTGACCGGGTTACCCTTAGAGTTGATGGCGGACTCAAAAAAGCTCGGGATATTATTATCGCAGCAACTTTGGGTGCTGAGGAATATGATTTTGGTACAGCAGCTCTGATTGCCTTAGGATGTATCATGGCCCGACAATGTCACTTAAATACCTGCCCCGCTGGTATCGCCACCCAGGATGTAAAATACATGAAAAAGTTCAAAGGGAATGCGGGTAACATTAAACTTTATTTTGAAAATATTGCCGAAGATGTGAGATATGAATTAGCCAAGTTGGGATTTAATACCATTCAATCTCTTGTGGGCAGGAGTGATCTTTTGTCCATTCATAAAGATTTTAAATCCTATGTTAAAAAAAGAGGTTTAGATTTTTCAGTAATTTTTAATCCAGACTCGAAAAAAGGACTACCTATTCCTTCCACAAATAAGGTTCGATTTCAGGGGCGGCTACAAGATCAAAGTTTGGATGAAGAGATTATCACTGAGGTGCGAAATGCAATTATGGCTCATGGACATGCTGTTGTTTCAAAACTTGTGAATAATACACAACGATCCATTGGGACACGTCTTTCCGGTGAAATTGCTTTTTTGTATGGAAAGGGAAATTTCCAAGGGAGTATACAAGTTCAGATGTCTGGTACCGCAGGTCAAAGCTTTGGGGCCTATCTTTCAGAAGGTGTGGAACTGCGACTCATGGGAACAGCCAATGACTATGTTGGAAAAGGACAATCTGGCGGATTAATCACTATTCGCATGCCTCGGTTGATTCGCCGCAAGAAAAAAGAACACACGATGATTGGAAATGTTGCCTTGTATGGTGCTACCGGCGGAACACTGTTTGTTGCAGGACGTGGCGGAGAACGGTTCGCTGTCCGGAATAGCGGTGCATCTGCCGTAATTGAAGGAATCGGGAATCACGGTTGTGAATATATGACTCGGGGGACTGTGGTTGTTCTTGGAGAAATCGGGCATAATTTCGGGGCCGGAATGACCGGTGGATCGGCATTTATTTACACAAAAAAACTATCCATTAAATCTCGATTAAATACTGAATTTGTGAAAGAATCAAATTTAACATCCAGCGATGAAAATCTATTAAAGCGGCTATTAAATACACATATTTTTCACACGGGTTCTACCATTGCATCTCAAATCATTTCCAATTGGAAAAAAGAAAAATATCATTTCAAATGTATTGTTTCTCTGGCGCAGGATATTGTGGATTTTAAAAATATTTATGATTTACACGTTGCGGATAGACTAGGTGTTGTATTGAATGAGTGAGTGAGTGAGTGGGTTTATATTTTAAATCTGTTAATATATTATGTTATATATAAATATATCTTTAACATTTTACATATAATTAATAATTTGCTTTATATATTTACTTGACATTAAATATGTGAATTCTTAATATTGTGCGCGATATTCATTATAATACATAAATTATATTGTATTTTCACTAATAATATTAAAATAATAAGGATAACTAACATGTTTAACAAAATAATAATGTACGTTCTCGTTGTAATAACAGGAATCACATCTCTTTTTTCGCAAGAGCAGGAAGATGGATCAACATGGGGTGTCTCATGTGATATCTATAACAGGTATGTCTGGAGAGGCACAGATTTTGGCACCAGCCCATCCATCCAACCGGGATTAACCTATACAGCGGGTGATCTGACCTTAGGGGCCTGGAGCGCTTGGCAGGTTAGTGGACAAGGCAGTGAGAATGATTTGTACGCAAGTTATTCTATTAGTGATTATTCCATCACAATAACTGACTATTATTTCCCCGGTGCTTCACCGGGTGGCAACTTTAACAAAACTGCTTCTGATACAGGCGCACATAACATTGAACTATCTTTAGGTGGGTCTTTTAATGGCATTGGCCTAACAGCTGCAACGTTCGTTGTTGAGCCTGGGTTTTATGGCGCATTCGAAATTGATAAGGCACCAATGTCAAAATATATCAATATTTCTTATGGTCCCTTTATGCTGGGATTTGGAGATGGCGGGTATACAAGTGACGGTAATTTTGCGCCGATTGAAGTTGGAGTTTCAGCGAGTAATGAAAAGTATAGCTGTTCTTGGATTTTAAATCCTGACAGTGGGCTGGCATTTCTAGTTGTTGGTAAAAGTTTCTAGGTAAAATTTAAAGGAGATAAAAAATGATCAGAACAAAAATACTACTGGGTATATTGTTTTTCATGCGGGGCTCAACCCTGCTGGCAAATGGTGAACCAACAGCGGCTGATGCCATGTTTACTGTAAATAATACATGGATGCTGGTTTCAACATTTTTAGTATTTATAATGCATTTAGGATTTGCGAGTTTGGAGGCGGGTCTTACTCAATCAAAAAATACAGTAAACATTCTTTTTAAAAATGTTTCTATCATTGCGATTGGTATTTTGACTTACGCTATTTGTGGGTTTAACCTAATGTATCCAGGAGAATTCAATGGTTACTTTGGTTTTGCTGGTTTTGGTATAACTAGTCCTATTGGTTCAGCAGGACTGATTGGTTATGCCGATGGAGCTTATACTTATTTTACAGATTTTATTTTTCAAGCGATGTTTGCAGCAACAGCTGCGACTATTGTATCTGGAGCAGTAGCAGAAAGGATAAAACTATCGTCATTCCTGATATTTTCAACTGTATATGTAGCAATAATATATCCAGTTGCGGGTTCTTGGAAGTGGGGTGCGGGCTGGCTGGATCAACTGGGCTTTTATGATTTTGCTGGATCCACTTTGGTACACAGTGTTGGAGGTTGGGCTGCGCTTGTAGGTGCAATTTTAGTAGGATCTAGAATTGGGAAATATGGGCAAAACGGGCGCATTAAACCAATCCTAGGCCACAATATGCCGCTTGCAACTATTGGTGTTTTTCTTTTATGGTTTGGCTGGTACGGATTTAATGGCGGGTCAGTTCTTTCTGCCGACCCCGGTGTTGTATCCTTGGTATTTGTTACGACTACATTGGCAGCCGCAGCCGGTGTAATTGGAGCTATGATCACATCTTGGTATGTAAGTAAAAAACCAGATTTATCCATGATATTAAATGGTTCATTGGCAGGGCTGGTTGGTATAACCGCTGGTGCAGATGTTATCAGTCCAATGAATTCTGTATTAGTTGGTTTTATTGCAGGAATCATTGTGGTTTTGTCTGTAATTCAATTAGATAAATTAAAAATTGATGATCCAGTTGGTGCTATATCTGTCCATCTCATATGCGGTATCTGGGGGACGCTTGCTGTAGGTGTTTTTAGTGCTGAACATAGTCTATCTGTTCAAGCTTTGGGTGTTGTGGCATATGGACTTTTTTGTCTGATTGGTTCAATCCTGATCTTTACGGTATTGAAATATTCCATTGGCTTAAGGGTGTCAGAAGACGAAGAAATCATAGGGCTCGATATCGGTGAACATGATATGGAGTCATATGCCGGCTTTCAAATTTTCACTGTTGAATAGGAGAATTGATCAATGAAACTAATTATTGCAATAATTCAGCCGGAAGAACTGCCGGCAGTTAAAGAAGAACTTCTTAAAAGAAATATTTACAAGTTTACCATTACCAATGCAAGGGGACAAGGTAAGGAAATACCGGTACAAGAGGTCTATCGAGGTATATCTCATGAAATCACTTTGTTGAAAAAAGTCAGACTCGAAATTGCAGTAAACGATGAATTTGTGGATGCTGTAGTTGAAGCTGTTACTGTTGTAGCAAAAAAAGAGGGTGATAAAGGTCGGGGTAAAATATTTATTTTACCCATCGATGATTGTATTCGCTTAAGAACTGGAGAAAAAGGTTCCGAAGCGATTGGGTAGCTTAGTATATTATGCTTTGAATTTCTTTGAATAAATTGAGAATTTCTTAATAATAAAAAGAAACTTAGGCCCACTTCATTAAATATTAACAACTTAAGCGGGGAAGAAATGAGCAAAATCAGAGCAGAATACATATGGATGGACGGGCACCAGCCCACCCAAAAACTTCGATCAAAAACAAAAGTTTTTGATGGACCCCTAACCAGCCTTGATGATATCCCAGACTGGGGATTTGATGGATCCAGCACCATGCAGGCTATTGGCGCTGACAGCGACTGCATGTTAAAACCTGTTTGTTTTATTCCGGACCCAATTCGGGGAGGGGATAATATTTTGGTCATGTGTGAGGTGATGAATGCAGATGGGTCTGTTCACCCATCAAATACGCGTGCACATTTAAGAGAATTAGAAGAAAGACACACCGATCAGGAAGCCTGGTTTGGCATTGAACAGGAATACACGCTTTTCCAGGGTCGCTCTCCTTTAGGCTGGCCGGAAGGTGGGTATCCTGCACCTCAGGGTCCTTTTTATTGTGGTGTTGGTGCCGATGAGGTTTTTGGTCGAGATATCGTAGAAGAACATTTGGACCTTTGTATTGATGCGGGGTTGGAAATTTCTGGAATAAATGCAGAAGTGATGCCGGGACAGTGGGAATACCAAATTGGCCCGCTGGGACCTTTGGCATCCGGCGATCATATGTGGCTATCTCGATGGCTTCTGTATCGTATCTCTGAAGATTACGGCGTGAGTGCAACGTTGCACCCAAAACCAGTTAAGGGCGATTGGAATGGCGCCGGGGCGCATACAAACTTTAGTACGAAAGCTATGCGAGAACCAGGCGGAATAACCATCATTGAAGATGCCTGTGAAAAACTAAGTCAAAAACACCCCGAGCATATTGCCGTTTATGGTGCCCACAATGAGGAACGCCTCACTGGCCTTCATGAAACATGCAGTATTAATGACTTTCGTTATGGCGTAAGTGATAGGGGCGCATCGATCCGAATCCCTATGCAAACATCAAAAGACGGATATGGATATCTTGAAGATCGCCGACCATCTGCAAATATGGATCCCTATTTAGTTTGCGCAATTCTACTTGAAACGACTTGCGATTAGATTTTATATATACCTAACCCAAGACAAAAATGCCTCGATCACTCGAGGCATTTTTTTACACCCATCTTCTCTGGGTAACACCATGGATCAAAAATGACCTTAACGTTTAAATCAAAATAAAGTCGTCTGGTCTCCCCCAACATCAATATCTATGTTTTCGCCATCCCGCTGGGCTACCACGGCCAAGTGGGCCTGACGGATGGGTTCTGGCCGCCGATAATGAGTTACGCATTCCAGTGTAAACTCCATGGCGGTGAGCAAATCAGCTTTATGTCCTACTGAAACAAAAACAGGATTAACACCATCTTTCGTTCTTAAGGCGAGTCCCACCTCTTTATCATTATGGACCAGGGGCGCGTGGTGCCCCTTTTCGAGGTCCATATCATCGTGAAGCCCCACCAAAATACGATCCGAAATACCAATCGAAGGGACATCAAATAAAACACCGAGATGGCTGGCTAAGCCAAACCGCCGTGGATGAGCCAAACCGTGAGAATGGAATAAAACAACATCGGGACTATGCTGAACGCGCTTCATCAGTTTCATAATAGGCGGCGCCTCCCTGAAGGCCAAAATTCCCCGAACATAGGGGAATGTTATTTCTTCTGATAAACCATGACGCTCAACCAATTCCATATCGGGAAAACGCAAGACAACGAACGCAGCATGGATTGTATTGGTGTTTGGATCATGTGAAACATTGGTCCCAGCCACTAGATGGATTTCATCTGGTAAAGGTTGAATAGTAATCTTATCCCGCAGATTCATTTGGATGGCAGATGCTTCACCGGGGGATACATTCCAAGAATGGATACGTACAGGCTTCATTTTATTAAATCTAACGCTGCTACATGAAAAAATGAAATATCGGATTGCAAATTTTAAAATCCATTTTTTCATTTAATCCATCATGAGGAATCACCTAAATTTTTCTATGATGAAATTGATACATCAATCCATTCCGCTGCTTTTTATGGCAGGTGTGCTTTTTGCAAGCATCGAAAAGAATCTTCAAACTCAATTCATTCTGGCCGAACCTGGAGATACAATCACCATTCCGGAAGGCCTGCACCTCATTCGCGGAACATTATCCATAGAAGGGAAAAGTGACCTTGTTATTCGCGGAAAAAGTATAGATCAATCTATTCTTTCCTTTTCAAATCAGGACGAGGGTGCCCAAGGTATTAGTATTACCAATTCAATAAATATCACGTTGGAAGGATTCACTGTTCAAGACACCAAGGGCGATGCCATTAAAATTCAATATACCGATGGTATTATTTTCAGGCATGTTAAAGCAGAATGGACGGGAGGCCCTAAGAAGACCAACGGCGCCTACGGGCTCTATCCGGTGCAATGCCAAAATGTATTGATTGAAAACTCTGTTTCCATTGGCGCATCGGATGCAGGAATTTATGTAGGACAATCCAACAATATTGTGGTGCGCTATAATACTGCTTATGATAATGTAGCAGGAATCGAGATTGAAAATTCCAATAATGCCGAAGTGTATGAAAATCATTCTTACCACAACACAGGCGGAATTCTTATTTTTGATTTACCAGATCTTGTACAAAAAAAAGGTGGAAATATTCGAGTCTTTAACAATCTGGTTGAGTCAAATAATTTGTTCAATTTTGCACCGCCTGGCAATATTGTGGGAAAAGTTATTCCGGGAACAGGTGTTCTCATTTTGGCCTGCAGCAATGTGCACGTGTACCAAAATACTATTCTGAATAATAAAAGTGTCGGGACGGGAGTGGTTAGCTATTTTATGACCGAAGAAACCATTAAGGATAGTCTCTATAATCCATATACTGCGGACGTCCATATTTATAATAATACTTTTGACCGTTCGCCGGGCTTGCCTGAGTTGGGTTATGATATTGGTAAATTATTAGCAGTGAAGTATGGCCGCAATACACCAGACATAATTTATGACGGTATGCAAGATCCGGAAAATTCAGCGGGGTTGTGTATCCAGAATAATGATGACGCCCGCTTCACCGATTTGGATATTGAACATAATTTTGAAGAATGGTATTCACCTTTTATTTCAAATTTTTCCGAGGATATGTCACCACATAATTGCGGCCGTGAACATCCTTTAACTTCCTCGGTCAAATAATGTCAAGATTGTTGGGTAAAGCCAACTACTTGGCTTTACTCCCGCTCCTTATTGCTCTCCTCTTTGGCGGCAGTCCTATCAAATATGCCAAACCTAAATTATCTGATTATGGCTTTTTTGAAGGGCATATGGCCAATCACAACCCCGTCCCTGGTGTGATACCCTATGACGTTTCTGCGAAACTATTTTCTGATTATGCACTGAAATCACGATTTATTGCGCTTCCGAAAGACCAGCAATTAGCGTATCAAAAAGATGGTACATTTAATTTTCCGCAAGAGTCTGTATTGATCAAAACATTTTACTACCCCAAAAATTTTCGCAATTCTGACCAAGGTTCCCGACTCATTGAAACACGGCTTTTGATAAATAGCCCAGAAGGCTGGGTGGGATTCCCTTATGTTTGGAATTTTGAACAAACAGAAGCGTATTTGGAAATTGCCGGTAAAAGACTGGATGTCTCATTTATTGACCAAGCTGGGCAATCAATCTATTTTGAGTACAGTGTCCCTAATTTTAATCAGTGTAAAGGATGTCATGTAAACCAGAATCGCATGATCCCAATCGGGCCAAAAGTAAGGTTGCTAAACCATGATTTTGATTATGATGATGGCAAAATGAATCAGTTAGAAAAGTGGAATGTGTTAGATATGATCAGCGGGCTCCCAAGTGTGTCGTCCCTACCTCATACACCAGATTATAACGATCTTGAAAGCGGTTCTATTGAAGAACGGGCCAGGGCCTTGATTGATATTAATTGTGCTCATTGTCATCGATTGGGCGCCCCGGGAGAAACATCTGGATTATTTCTTAATATTGAAGAAACAGATCCAACTCGCATAGGAATTCATAAACCACCAGTGGCCGCAGGACGTGGTTCGGGGAATTTGGATTATACAATTGTGCCACAATACCCTGATCAATCAATTATGATCTATAGGATGGAATCCACCGACCCTGGCATTATGATGCCTGAGCTGGGACGAAAACTGGTTCACAAAGAGGGCGTGGAATTGGTAAAAAAATGGATTCAAGAAATGGGGAAATAATAAGTATTCATCTGTTCATATGAATGCTCAGTGCCTACAACAAATCTTCAAACACACCTGTTTTTTTATTTTTCTCAACCTTATCCCAATCAAAATATCTGCCATTCATGGCAATGTATACACCGTGGGGCAAGGCTTGCGCAAAAGCCAAGGCGCCTCCAAAATTAAATAGTCCATCACTACTACCAAATTTATAGGGAATCATGGCACCGGTCAGTATAATTGTTTTTTCAAGTTTTGCATTCGCAATGACCTTTCCCGTATCTGTCATGGTATCTGTACCGTGGGTAATCACAATTTGATTTTCTGATACTCTTCGGCAGTTATCTAAAATAACATCACGATCATGATCTGTCATTTCCAAACTATCCAGGAGCATAAGTGTGCGAATCTTGACTTCCAGTTTGGATCGCCCTAAATCCAGAATTTCTTGCATATGTGTATCTTTGAAATAAAGTTTCCCTGTGATTTCGTCATATTCCTTATCAAAGGTACCGCCTGTAATTAGAATTCTAACGGGCATTGTTTTTCCTTATTTTTCGAATACTAAAAATTTCAATGTATTCTTTGACCAATTATCTTCGAGATGCTGATGGTATGATTAATGATCAAATTATTGTAGCAACTTCTTGAAAAGACTTCTTTTTCAAATCTGGGACTTTGGCATTCTCTGCGGGATACCCAACTGGAATCAATAAAACAGCCTTTTCATTTTCCGGCCGTTTCAAAATCTTTTCCAAAAAGCCCATGGGGCTTGGTGTGTGGGTCAGGGTTGCCAAACCCGCATTATGCAAAGCTGTCAATAAAAATCCCGATGCAATTCCCACTGATTCATTTACATAATAATTTTTACGTTTCCCCCTTTTACCCAAATCATAACTCTGTTTAAATACTACTATCAAGTAAGGCGCTATTTCTAAAAATGGTTTATGCCAATCTGTGCCAAACTGATTCAGGTCTTGCAGCCAATAATCCGGTGCGCGGTGTTCATAAAATTCTTTTTCTTCTTTTTCAGCAGCAATCCGAATATCTTTTTTTACAACAGGGTCTTTCACAATCACAAAATGCCATGGCTGTTTATTCGCTCCAGATGGGGCAGAAGACGCCGTCTGGATGGTGTTTTGAATAATCTCGATTGGAATAGGTCTATCTGAGAAATCGCGAATGGTCCGTCTTTGGATCATTAGGTCAAAAAAGGTTGTCGATCGTTCAATCATTTCTGATTCTTGATATGGATTATGGTCTAACTTTTGAAATGACATGGCTTATTTTCCATTGTATTTTTCGCCCCAATTTACAATAAGGATTTCATATGAATACTCAACCAATTTTTCATTTTCTATCAATAATTTAGCTCACATTCAATGCGCCCTTTAGAAATACTCACATTAATTCTCATTGCAGGAACACTAACTGCTCTCTTTACTCACAAAGAGCGTAAAATATTTCTTTACCTTTTATTTGCAGCAATCGGTGCCATGTCTCTTCAATATTTTTTAGAAGGACAGAGGTGGCAATTTGCCTTTGCCGTGTATTTATTACCTGCATTATATATTTGTCACCTATTTCAAAAAACAAAAATCAATTTTATCACAAAGGGGTTTCTTTCCGTTTGGTTTTCATTTTCAGTTTTGCTCCCTTGGATTATACCTGTTTTTACCCTCCCAAATCCAAGTGGCCCCCACGAGGTAGGGACAGAATTATTTCATTGGGTTGACTCAACACGCTTGGAATGGTTCACGGATGAAGACCCAAATGATATCCGCGAGATTATTGTTCAGATTTGGTATCCTGCGTTTAAAAATGCCAAAATGAACCCGGAACCCTATTTAGATTTTATTGATCTTCGTGCAAAAACGTTGGCTGGCGCAGGTGCGATTCCTGAATTTATCCCGGGGCATTTGAATCATATTTATACAAACAGCTATAAAGAAATTCCCATTATTAATTCGGATCAATTAATGCCTGTCGTCATTTTTTCACATGGTATTACAGGCACCCGACACCTCCATCAAGCCATGTACGAATTTTTGGTTAGCCGAGGATTTATCGTCGTAGCACTTGATCATAGCTTTGATGCCAACCTTACTATTTTCCCCGATGGACACCTAGCAGATTATCGCTCAAACATTACTGGTCATCCCGATAGTTTGAATGTCCGCACAATGCAAATGAACACGCGAGTGGCAGATATTAGTTTTATTTTAGATCAGTTAGACAAAATACAGTCTGGAAAAATTGAGTCACAAATTAATGCTAAAATTGATTTGGAGAGGGTCGCTGTTGGAGGGCATTCATATGGCGGTTCAACCGCAACAGTCGTATCTCAACGGGATAACCGAATCAAGGCATGTTTTTCTTTAGATAGCTGGATTAGCCCCATTCCCCAAGAGACCATTGATGATGGCATTCATATTCCATTTCTTTTCATGGGGCGCCCCACTTGGGATGGGTCAGATTATCCTGGGAATTACCCAAGGTTAGATAGTCTCATGGCACATTCTTCCAATCCAAAATACAGATTAATCATCAAGGGAACCAAACATCTGGATTACTCAGATATTCCATTGTTTTCTCCTATTATAGGATATGTGCTGGATGTGGGCTCAAACCCAGCAGCATTAACCGTGTCCCTAATAAATGAATTGGTGCATGGTTTTCTTGTAAAACACTTGTTGGGAGAATCAAACGATATTTTTGATAATGCGATTGACAATGATCTGGTATATCAGATTCAGTGATAAAACAAACTGCTAGAATTACATTCGGGATTATTTTGGTTATTATTGGTTTAATCGGCGGATTAATTCCAATTTTCCAAGGGTGGATATTTGGTATTCCTGGACTTATTATTTTGGCCGATTATTTTCCTCCTGTTAACAGATTATTAGTATGGGCTAAAAAGAAAGCTGGAATTTCAGATAAAAAAGGGAAATTGTAAATTTTATAAGAAATCCATTTTTATCATATTATTAGAACACGTAAAGTCAGCTACAGGATTTACTTAAATTAAGTGACTTTTCAATCCAACATACAAAATTATCCTTTGGCAATTAGTGCCTTCCAATACATCTAAAATAACAGTCATTGTCGGCGCCCAATGGGGGGATGAAGGCAAAGGAAAGATTACCGATTTCTTTGCTGGTGAATCAGATTATGTGGTTCGATTTCATGGCGGCAACAACGCCGGTCACACTATCATCGTGGATGGCACTACATTCAAACTTCATCTTATCCCTTCCGGAATTGTCTACGGTGAACCCATGTCCATTATTGGGAATGGAGTTGTGGTAGACCCAAAAGCGTTACTCGATGAAATTGCTTATGTAAAGGAAAGGGGGATCAATCCCAAACTCATGGTGAGCGATCGTGCTCATGTGATAATGCCTTACCATATTACAATGGATGGTGCGCTTTCCGGACATCAAGGTGACTTGGCAGCAGGAAGTACGCGTAGAGGCATTGCACCGGTGTATGCAGATAAAATGTTTCGCAATGGCATCCGCATGATCGATCTTTTAGAGCCAATTGTGTTCAAAGAAAAGTTAGAAAAGGGGTATGCTTTTGCAAAGGGGATTATTGAAAAATCACTCAACCAAACTTTAGATATTTCCATTGATGAAATTTTTGATACCTATGTGGACTACGGAAAACGACTGGCGCCTTACATTAATGACACATCGGTCGTTTTATACAAAGCTCACAAGTCTGGCAAGTCTATTTTATTTGAAGGAGCTCAGGGTATCAGCTTGGATGTGGATCACGGTGTGTATCCCTTTACCACATCTTCCAATACCGCTGCCGGACACATATCCACGGGAACCGGCGTCAGCTTCAGGGATATTAATCGAATCATTGGCGTTACAAAAGCATATTTAAGCCGGGTGGGTGAAAGCCCGCTCCCATCAGAAATTCATGGTGATGATGCAAAAAACCTTCGGGATAAAGGTGGAGAATACGGCACAACCACTGGTCGGCCACGCCGTGTAGGTTGGCTAGATTTGGTTCAGGTCCGGCAAGCTGTCCGCGTGAACGGGCTCACAGAAATCGCACTTACAAAATTAGATATATTAAATGGCTTTGATACACTTCCAATTTGTGTCGCTTATGATGTGAGCGGAAAACGCATCACTGAAATGCCGGCGAGTTTAACTGAATACCGTAACGCAAAACCCATCTATGAAACACTGCCGGGCTGGGGCGATCTTCCTGAAAATGTTTGGGACATAGGGTATGATGCCATGCCCCAGACACTAAAAGATTATATTGCATTTATTGAGCGAGAAGTGGACTGCCCGGTTAAGATTGTGTCTGTGGGGCCCCAACGCCATGAAACAATTATAAGATAAAATCCTACAATGGACACAGGGCTTTTAATTAATCAAATTTTTCTCTGTGTATCTATAAGAACTCTATGTTAATAAAAGCTCTATAACGTGGCGTTTACCAAAGAAATTGTCGACTTCGCCGGGCTATCTGATTCTGAAATCAAATCTAAGCTTACTGAATTAAATATTCCACTTACCCCAGAAGAAGCACTGAAAATTCAAAATGATATGCTGGAGCGTGCGCCATCTCTGGCTGAACTTATTTTGTTTTCAATTCAAGGCTCTGAACACTGCAGTTATAAAAGTAGTCGAAATCATTTAAAACAATTTACCACCGAAGGTCCTGATGTGGTGTTGGGAGCCAAAGAAGACGCAGGGGTTGTGGCGGTCACAACCGATAATGATGGCCATCGCTGGTGCGTGGTCATGAGCCATGAGTCACACAACCATCCATCCCAGATCGTCCCTTATGAAGGAGCCGCCACAGGCGTGGGTGGTAATGTACGGGACGTTTTGTGTATGGGGGCAGAAGTGATTGCTGTTACTGATTCATTTCGTTTTGGAAATATTGAAAAAAATAAAACAAAATGGATTCATGATGGTGTTGTTGCAGGAATCGCCGGCTACGGAAATCCCTTAGGTATTCCCAATATTGGCGGCGATTTATATTATCACGAAGGGTATAACGAAAATTGCTTGGTTACATTGGTGACGCTGGGTATCGTTCGAGAAGATGATATTATTCATTCTTATGCGCCTAAAAATGCAGATGGCTTTGATTTAATTTTATTGGGAAAGCCCACAGACAATAGCGGCTTTGGCGGTGCAAGTTTTGCTTCGCTAGAGCTTGAAGAAGAAAAGAAAGAGCAAAACAAAGGAGCCGTTCAGGAGCCCAATGCGTTTTTGGAACGGCACCTGCTCAAATCATCATATGCACTATTTGAAATCCTGAAAGAAAAAGTGCTTATCAATAATATTGGTTTCAAAGATTTGGGTGCCGGTGGCGTGGCTTGCGCCAGTGTAGAATTGGCAGAAACGTCCGGCTACGGCGCGGAAGTGTGGATGGACAAAATTCATATCGGTATGGATGGATTGCACCCGTCTGTTTACCTTTGCAGTGAAACACAAGAGCGATTTATGTGGGTGTGCTCACCCGATATTACTCCTATGATTTTAGACCATTATAATAAGGTTTTCGACCTCCCTGGTGTGAGCGAAGGTGCACAGGCATCTGTCGTAGGTAAAATTAGAAACGATGGCCAATATATCGTCCACAATGCTGATGAAGAGATTGTAAATGCAAAAGCAAAAGAAGTAACGGAAGGCTTTTTGTATGATCGTCCATTTGAAGCACGGAATTCAAATTATGTTGAACCAAGCTTTAGTGAGCCAACAGACTACAATCAGGTTTTGGTTGACATTTTATCCCACGAAAATATGGCCAGTCGCGAACCCATTTTTGAACAATACGACAAGCAAGTTCAAGGGCGGGTTCATACCGAAACGGGATTGGCTGATTCCGGTGTCATGGCACCATTTAATTCTGAAAATTATCCGGAAGAAATACGAAACGTAGGCATTGCTCTTTCCACAGATCACAATCCAAGATACGGACTTATCGACCCCTATTGGGGTGGTGTAAATGCAGTGGTAGAATCTATGCGTAATGTAGCTGCTGTTGGCGCCACACCCCACGCACTCTCTGATTGTCTTTGTTTTGGGAATCCTGAAAAGCCACATCAGATGTGGGAATTTGTAGAAGGTGTCCGCGGTGTTGCTGATGCGTGTCATGCTATTACGTTGAAAGACAACCCAAATGACCCCACGCCCATCATTGCTGGAAATGTAAGTTTTTACAATGAGTCCAAAAATGGCCCCATTCCACCAAGCCCGATTGTAAGCTGTTTAGGTCGGTTCAAAAATGTGAACAAAGCAGTGCCGGCGCATTTCCAGAATAATGATTCTGTAATACTTTTGATTGGCGAGCGTAAAAATGAATTAGGCGGATCTGTTTATTATAGTTTGAAAAATGAACTAGGAGCCAATGTACCAAAACCAAATTTTGAAGAAGTGAGAAACCAAATCTTTGCCCTGACTGATTGTATTGATAGTGGTTTAGTTTTGTCCTGCCATGATATTGCAGACGGCGGGATAGCATCAGCTTTGGCAGAAATGACATTTAGAAACAGCATTGGGTGCAATGTGAATATTGAGAGTGATCTGTCGCCTGATAAAATTTTATTTTCTGAAACAGGTGGTTTCATTTTAGAAGTATTGCCGAAAAATGTTGATACCATAAAGTCCGTATTTTCAAATTATGAATTGGGCGTTTTTGAGATCGGATCAACAGGCGGAGAGTCAATTCAAATAAATGGTATTACGGATATTTTTGTTAGTGAAACAAAAAAAGCATGGACAAATGGCCTACGAGAAAAATTATAATGGGTAAAATTGATTACAAATCAGCTGGGGTGAATATCGATGCGGGGAATGAGGCCGTCAATCGTATTAAAGATGGTGTCAAATCCACCTTTACATCTAATGTGCTCACTGGGTTGGGTAGTTTCGGCTCACTCTATGATTTAAAACCCATTTTAGATAATTACGATAATCCGGTTATGGTTCAGAGCATCGATGGCGTAGGAACGAAAACCATCATTGCTCGGAAATTGGGGAAATTTGATACAATCGGCATTGACCTATTGAGCGCTGCCGCCAACGATATTTTGGTTATGGGCGCCCGACCGCTCACCTTTCTCGATTATATTGCTAATGATAAATTAAATCCGGAAACCGTCGAAGAAATTGTGTCGGGAATGGTAAAAGCTTGCAAAAGTACGGGCGTTTCATTGGTGGGGGGTGAAACAGCGGAAATGCCTGACACTTATTTGCCTGGCGAACATGATTTGGTTGGCATTATCACCGGCGTAGTGGAAAAAGAAAAAATCATCACCGGCGAAAATATTAAACCCGGAGATGTGTTGCTGGGGCTTCCTTCTAACGGGCTGCACACCAATGGTTATTCATTTGCCCGGAAACTCTATTTCGAGATTGGTGGATACGATGTGAATGATACAATACCTGAACTGGAAAAATCGATTGGGCTCACATTGCTGGAACCGCACATAAATTATACGAACCATGTATTCGCAACTTTGGACGCTGGAATTGATGTAAAAGGCATCGCCCACATTACCGGCGGCGGGTTAGTGGAAAACATTCCGCGGATTTTGCCGGATGGCTGTGGCGTAGAAATCCAGAAAGGTTCCTGGCCTAACATACCCGTTTTTGATGTGATGCAATCTATTGGCGATGTAGATGAAAACGAAATGTATCGCGCTTTCAATATGGGTATTGGGATGACTTTTATTGTGAGCCCTGATGATATTGGTGCTGTAACAGATGTGTTGAAAGATTTGACGGATGTGTATGAGATTGGTTCTGTTGTAAATGCAGAAAATGCAGTTCTTCTAAAATGAGTGCTTCAATAGCGATTATTCAATTTCCAGGTTCCAACACAGAGCGAGAAACACTCATGGCCTGCCGCCGTGTAGGATTAAATCCAATCGAATTTTTATGGAATGATCCATCAGAAAAGTTATCCGACTTTGATGGGTATGTGATCGTGGGCGGATTTGCCTACGAAGACCGTTCCCGGGCAGGTGTGATTGCGGCGCTGGACCCTATTATGGATCAAATAAAAGTTGAAGCGGATAAAGGAAAGCCTGTTTTGGGAATTTGTAACGGGGCACAAATTTTGGTGGAAAGCGGGCTCATCCCTGGACTGGACGGTCATCGTATGGGGGTTGCGCTGACAGATAATAAACGCGTAAAAGGCGGACACGTTGTCGGCGTCGGCTACTATAATACATGGGCGAATTTGAAGATGTCCGCGCCACCTAATCGTTGTGCATTCACACGCCAACTCAATACCGATGATTTTATTACCATTCCTTTGGCCCATGGCGAGGGGCGCTTCATCCTTCCCGAAGAATTGCTGAATAAAATGATCGCCAATGATCAAACCGTCTATCGGTATTGTGGTGATGATGGCAAGGTGGTTGATGAATTTCCCACCAACCCAAATGGATCTATGTACAATCTGGCAGCGGTTTGTAATCCTGCCGGAAACGTTATGGCCATGATGCCCCACCCTGAACGAACGAAAAACGGGGATTCCATATTTTCATCTATGAAAGATTTTATTGAAAATGGGAATCCCATTACAGACCACTTGCTTTCATTTGATCGTCCCCATTATGAAGTTGAAGATTATGAGCCCAAACCCGAAGCTACGGAATGGATAATTGATATGATTATTACTGACAATGAAGCGGTCTCCGTCCATAGTGCGCTGGGTCAATTGGGATACGATGTATCCATCACTCGCCAGACACATTGGGAAATTTTAGTGGAGGATGAAAGGGAATCCATTCTGCAAAAAATTGATGCCAGTGGTGAGCTATATAATTCCAACAAAGAATTCATCAGCGAAATAACCACCGCTGACAATACCGCATCTTTCTTAGTGCGGCAAAAAGATGACATGCGCAGTAGAGCGAAATTTGAATCTCTGACCGAACGATTTGAAATTGACAAAATATCTGAATTAAAGCGAGGCGTCATATGGAATGTGACCGTGAACGGCGGTAATTTAGAAGCTATTTTGAAACACATTTTGAACACACATATATTATTCAACCCACTATCTTATGAATGCTATAGAATCAACTGAACACTACAAAGGCCGCATTAAAGCGGAATTAAATAATACATTAACTGAAACATCTTTAACCGGTGGGTCCAAACGAACGGGCAAGGTCCGCGATCAATACGATTTTGGGGATATAGTTGCTTTAATTACCACCGATCGCCAAAGTGCTTTTGATCGAGTATTGGCATCCATTCCTTTCAAGGGACAGGTGCTGAATCTCACCAGCGCTTGGTGGTTTGACCAGACCAAAAATATTATACCCAATCAAGTGCTTGACGTCCCCGATCCCAATGTAACATTGGCGAAAAAGTGTGATGTTTTCCCGATTGAGTTTGTTGTCCGCGGATACATAACTGGCAGCACCAGTAC
>JABHKE010000183.1 GCA_018692355.1 Fidelibacterota bacterium | reverse complement strand
TCCAGATTTAGCAAATGATAAACTACTTACATAAAGATCATCACCTTTCAAAGAAAAAGCCGTACTATCTAAAAATAGTGTTGTATCCATGCTAGGCAACGATACTTTATACCATGATTTCCAATTATCACCTTTACCACGATACACATAGGCATCTTCATTAGGAACAGAAATTGTCCAACCCAATGTCGCGATCTCAAAAGGCGAATTTAATACCGCTTCTTCATAACTCAGCCATACACCTAAAACAGGTTTAATCATCACAATTAAAAGACTGATCTTAATCAATTTCACTATTAAAGCTCTCCTTTAACTGTATCTAGGAATTTAACCATCATTTCGAAGGTTAATCTTTTTGTATTTACATTTCTTGGACTAGGATGGAATGCACCATACAGGATGATCCCATTTGGTAATACATATCGCACACCATGCCCAAATTTAAAATCCTTCATTTTTAATGGAAATGTTTTACGAACAAATTTTAAACAGGAATCAAATCCTATCTTCCCTAGACCTAGAACAATTTTTAGATCAGGTAATAATTCAAATTCCCGAGCCAAATAAGGCTCACAATTTTCTTTCTCTTCAGCAGTGGGTTTATCTCCAGGAGGAACACATTTCACAGCCGCTGTGATATAGCCATTTAATTCCAATCCATCATCTCGATGGTCCGAATTCGGCTGATTAGCTAAACCAGCATGATGCAGACATTTAAATAGGAAATCTGCAGATTTATCACCCGTAAAAACTCGCCCCGTTCTATTGCCGCCATGAGCAGCCGGCGCCAGTCCCAAAATCATAAGTTTTGCATCAGGCTTCCCATACCCCGGGACTGCCTTCCCCCAATAGTCCCAATCCATATAGGATTTTCGTTTTTCTTTAGCAATTTTCTCTCGGAAGGCTGTTAATCTGTCACATTTACGACAAACTGTAACCTCTTTTTCTAAATGAACCAAGGTCATTCATCTGCCATTAATAAGACTTTTCCAAAATTCTTTCTGTCAGAGATATATTGGTGCGCTTCTGCTGCTTTTTCCAAAGGAAAGATCGCATCCACCTTCGGTGAAATGATACCATCATCTAACCATTTCAATAATAAACTCCCATACTTTTTCACAAGATCTTGTCTTTTTTGAATCAATCCCAAATGAAAACCAAATACGCCTTTATTTTTCGCCATGAGATGCATAGGATTGAATTTTGGCATACCTAGATATTCTGGAATGATCTTTAAAATATTCTTTTTTGTTCCCGGTGCAGCCTTACTAAATCCGTAAGAGATTAATCGGCCAAATTCTGCCAAACATCCAAAGCTATCTTTCAACGCTTTACCCCCTAACGAATCAATAATAACATCTGCGCCATTTCCACCAGTAATCTCTAATACACGATCCTTGAAATTTTCCGACCTGTAATCGATCACATGTTCTACACCCATATCGTGAATTTGGTCATGTTTCCATCCGGAACAAGTTCCAATAATCTTTACACCCAAATGTTGTGCGACCTGTAACGCAGCAATACCAACACCTCCGCCAATCCCATGAATAAGGAACCATTCATTTTCCCGAATGGCAGCCTGGTGTACCATCATGAAATAAGCAGTAAGGTAATTAACGGGAATAGCCGCTGCCACATCCAGCCACTTTTCATTGATAAAAAATAATTGATTTAGCGGCACATTCGTATGGGTCGAGTAACCATGAAATCGAGATAATCCCACAACGGCACGTCCAACAAGGTCTTTGGTTGAGTCTTCTCCGGTCTTTTCAATTATTCCTGCAATCTCGAAGCCCGGAACGTAAGGTGGTTTCGGTGCAGTAGGATACAGCCCCATCCTGCCCATAATATCGGCAAAATTAATTCCGGAATACTTTATTTTAACACAGACTTCACCAATTATTGGTTCTTTGAGAGAATCAGATTTTAATTTTAAAACATCGGGCACGCCGTGTTTTGTTACAAATATTGATTGGCATTCAGTCATAATTAAGCCTTGAAGTTAAATCCGTCTTGCTCATTGTTTCATCAATTACCACACTTTAAATTTGCCTCCCGTTTTCCACGGTATATTTTCCACTTTTATCAATTTATAATTATGAAAGGTATTTTATGGGACTGATGACATCCATGCGTGAAAAGATGCATGTTGTTTTGTGGGCACTGCTCGCAATGTTTATTTTGAGTATGACTATCGGCGGACTTGTTGGTGGTGCTAATGTTTTGGATATCCTTGCAGGCAACGTTGACCCCAGAACAACCATTGCACAAATCAACGGGGAAGATATCTCACCCGATTACTTTAACCAACTAGTGAGTCAACAGTTGGAGCAAGCCCGATCGAATGGGCAAAAATTAAATGATTTCCAGATTCGCCGTGCACGAGATACGGCTTGGGACAATATGCTTCAGGATGTATTGGTTTCACAGGAAGTTAAACGATTAAATATTTCTGCATCTGATGAAGAGGTTATGTACCACCTTGAAAATAATCCCCCTCCCTTTCTGCAACAAAACCCAAGCTTCCAGACGGATGGGGTTTTTGATTGGGATAAATATCGGACTGCTTTGGCAAGTCCCCAAGGCGATGAATGGCTTCCAATTGAAGCGTTTATGAAAAACACTTATGTCCCAAATTTTAAACTGCAAAAATTGCTGGATGAAAGTATCATCATTACGGAAAGAAATATAAAGAATGAATTTATTAAGCGAAATGTGAATTATACAATTTCAGGAATTCATATTACATCTGGGAATGTACCCGTGGAGGAATCCGAACCCAGTGACAGTGAAATTCGCGAAGAATATAACAAAAGTAAATCCGATTTTAAGCATGATGAACTTCGTTCTGTATCCTACGTTTCATGGATAAAAGAACCAGCAAAGAATGATTCTGTCTCGGTTCAAAAACTGGCAACTGCAATTTATGAACGGGCAAAGGAAGGTGAAGAATTTGCAACTCTGGCTAATGAATACTCTGTAGATCCAGGAAATCAAGGTACGAAAGGTGGCGACTTGGGATGGTTTGGAAAAGGACAAATGGTCAAGGAATTTGAAAAAGCTGCATTTACTGCAAAAAAAGGTGAGATTATTGAACCTGTAAAATCCAATTTTGGATATCACATTATCTATGTAAGAGATAAAAAAATAGAAGATGGCGAAGAAAAAGTTTTAGCATCTCATATTTTACTAAAAATTGAAATTAGTTCAACGACCTTATCTAATCTGAAAAGGGATGCTACTCTATTTAGCTATGATGCACAAGATAACGGATTTTCGTCAGCCGTATCAGAACACAACCTTGATATTGGGAACCATAAAAAAATGAATGAAGAAGGGTTTTCAATTAAAGGGCTTGGAGGTCTTCGTGCAGGTGTTCGTTTTGCATTCAATAATAAAGTGGGTGATGTATCTGATATTTTGGAGAATGATCAGTATTTTTCAGTATTTACACTGGATACAATTATAGCACCTGGATTCAAATCATACGAAGAAGTCCAGGCACAAATAAAAAGTACCCTGAAGAAAACAAAGGTCATGGCAGCCACTTTGGATGAAGCAAATAAATTGTTACTCACTATCTCAGGAAAAGATATAAAACTGGATGATGCTATCGATGAGGACTCCGAACTGGACGCCATCAAAAATGAATCCAAACAACTGGTGCAAGGTTTTACATCCATTGGACGGAGTAATTATGTGACCGGGGCACTTCTTGCCGCAAAACCAGGTGAAATCCTGGGACCTTTGGAAACCGGCCGTGGACATGCTATCATTGAGCTAAAAGAGATCAGTGTATTTGATTCAACTGAATATGGAGTTCAAAAAGAATCACTTCGAAAAACAATTTTTAATCAGAAACAGAATCAATTTTTCCAAGCATGGTTAGATGATTTGAAAGAGGATGCCGAAATAGTTGATAACCGGAAATTCTATTTTTAAACTTTTTTTGTAATAATTTATGCAACCCCGCTTTCGTCGAATGTAATACAATTTAGATGGAGCGGGGTTTTTTGTTTTTTAAATAATCCTAACCTTGAAATTTCCTAAATTGAACCGCGCATAAAATCCTAATCAAATGACCTACACAACCATCAACCTAAATTCTGAATCACACATTGCAACTATTTCCCTAAATCGGCCTGATGTACGAAACGCTATGAATGAGATCATGATACAAGAAATCACTACAGCATTTCATTCTGTAGGGAAAGATTCAAACATTCGCATCGTGGTTTTAAATGGACAAGGTAAATCTTTTTGTTCGGGAGCTGATGTAAATATGATGAAAAATTCTATAGAGAAAAATTCCGATGAGAATAAAGCTGAAACTGTTTTATTGGCCAAAATGTATAAATCGATTGATGAATGTAATAAACCCATTGTTGGTATAGTTCACGGACATGCTTTTGGTGGAGGCTTTGGACTTTGCACCGTTTGTGATATAGTTATTGCAGAAGAAAAGACCCAGTTTTCATTAAGTGAAGTTTTAATAGGATTAATCCCGGCAGTGATAGGTCCCTATGCTGAAGATAAAATAGGTAAATCTTGGTTCCGTGCTCTGGGAATATCCGGGGAAAGATTTGATGCTCCATTTGCAGAAAAAATAGGTCTCATTCATTATTGTGTGAAAAATGATGAATTAGAAATAATGACCAATCAAGTTGTGGATCAACTATTAAAAGGCGGTCCTGTTTCCCAAGC
>JABHKE010000214.1 GCA_018692355.1 Fidelibacterota bacterium | reverse complement strand
CTTGCATTTAGATTAGGAGAATTGTTGCGTGCTTATTCCGTGACTTCAGGACGACATATTTCCGCCACACAAGCTTTTGGGACCGTGATCATGGAACGTATACTCGACCTGCTTATGGTATTACTCGTTTTTGTTTTATTAATTCCTTGGTTTCCATTCGAACATGAGGGAATTCGGTTGGCTGTCTATATCTTTTCCGGAATCACTTTTGCTATCATTTTTGGTATTTTTTTATCATGGAAGTTTAACCTTATGGGAAAAATAGGAGAGGTTGCTATTTTACAAAAAGGAATTGGTCAAAAACTATTTCAAGCACTTAATAAAATATTCGATGGAATTGTTCTCATCAAAAACACCGATCACGCTGTGGTAATTGTTCTTTCAAGTATCTTATTGTGGGGTTTTTATTATGCAGTTACATTTATTATTTTGGGTGCTTGTGATTTAAATCTCGGGATTATCGGTACAGGAATTATACTGGTATTAGGTAGTATAGTTATTGGAATTCCGGCGTTACCGGGATCTGCCGGAACTTATGATGCAGGAATAAAATTTAGTCTGATGGTTGTATTCGGAATCGCTAGTGAAAAAGCACTGACCTACGCCATCGTGAGTCACGCAGTGTCTTATTTTCCATTGGTTATCATTGGAATGATCTATTTTATGGAAGGAAGTGTTCGGATTAAAGATGTAAAGAAGGAACCAATAACTGTATGAAAAAGTACGATTGCATTTTTCTAGATCGGGACGGTACATTAAATCCGGATCCGGGATATATAAGTTCGTTGAATGATTTCATTTTTTTTGATTTCACCCTACCTGCATTGAAACAATTGGCTAAAGCTGGTAACAGGTTTTGTATTATTACAAATCAATCTGGCATTTCCCGTGGGTTGATCCAACAGATTAGCTTGGAAGAAATTCATGATTTTATCACTTTGGAATTTGAAAAGAATAATATCCCATTATTGGGAATTTATGTTTGTCCGGATCACCCGGAACAGGCAACCGAACGAAGAAAACCTGGACCGGGGATGTTTCTTGAGGCGGAATTAAATCACGATCTTAATTTGATGGATTGTATCATGATTGGGGATTCCGCTGCAGACATGGAAGCAGGTGAAATGCTTGGATTGGATACCATGCTTGTTCTTACGGGCCGAGGCAAGGAAACCATCAAATTTTTACCAGAATATGAAATGCCAACCTTTATCGTAAATGATCTGAAAGAAGGTGCTCGAAAATTATGTCATTAAAGGTTGGAGTGTTAATGGGTGGCCCCAGTGAAGAAAAGAATGTTTCTTTATCATCGGGGAAAGCAGTGGCTGATGCCTGTAGGAAAAATGGATTTGATACTACTGAATTCCCATTTGATTTCGATTACAGGACATTGCTCCCGAATCTTAAAAAACAGGACGTTATTTTTAATGCTCTCCATGGCGGGATTGGGGAAAATGGAAAGATCCAGGCTTGGTTGGATAAGAACAATATTAAAAATACAGGATCGGGTCCAGAGTCATCTGCTCTTTGTATGGATAAGGTAAAAAGTAAAAATATTGTAAAAAACAATGATATTAGAACACCAGTATGGGAAATGCTGAATTCCGTTAATGATAGGCCAACATTACCTCTCCCATTTGTAATAAAACCAAATGATCAAGGGAGCACGGTTGGGTTGACGATTATCCATGATGAATCAGAAATAGATGCTGGAATTACTGAAGCTTTTGAACATAGTGATCTTGTAATGGTTGAGGAATATATTCATGGTAGGGAATTAACAGTAACGGTTTTGGGTGAAAAAGCATATCCCATTGTGGAGATTAAGCCATCTCACGAATTTTATGATTATGAATGTAAATACACACCAGGGATGAGTCATTATATTTGTCCAGCAGATATCCCAAAAGAATTAACAAAATCCATTCAAAATACCACGGAAATTATTTTTAAAACATTAGGGTGTGATGTATATGCACGAGCTGACTATTTATTGGTTGAAAACGGGAAGTATTATTTTCTAGAAATGAATACATTACCTGGAATGACTTCCACAAGTTTGGTTCCAAAATCTGTCGATGCTGCCGGAATGTCATTTGAAGAATTAATAAAAATAATTATTGAGTTAAGTTTATAAATGCCTCTACAATTTTATAATACATTAAAAAGAGAAAAAGAAATTTTCCAACCAATTGAAAAAGGGAAAGTGGGATTATATACATGTGGTCCAACTGTTTACGATTATGCTCATATTGGGAATTTCAGGACCTTCATGTTTGAAGATTTGCTAAAACGCTGGTTGCTTCATTTGCGCTATGATGTAAAACATGTCATGAATATTACAGATGTAGATGATAAAACCATCAAAAAAGCAAAACAAATGAAAGTTAGTCTTTCTCGTATCACAGATAAATACACCCAGTATTTCATGGAAGATCTGAAGTGGCTGAAAATGATACCTGCAGATATCTACCCAACCGCAACTGAATCCATTCCAAAAATGATTAGTATGATAGAACGTCTTTTGGAAAAAGGGTTTGCTTACCGTGAAGATGATGGATCCGTGTATTTCAACATTAGCTCTTTTCCGAATTATGGAAGACTCACTCAAATAAATATTTCAGAACAGCGAACAGGTGATCGTGTAATGGAAGATGAGTATGATAAGGATGTACCGCAAGATTTTGCTTTATGGAAAGGATGGAAAGAAGAAGACGGAGAAGTTGTCTGGGATGCTCCCTGGGGAAGAGGAAGGCCAGGGTGGCATATTGAATGTTCGGCAATGAGTAGTGAGTCTCTAGGAGATAATTTTGATATTCATTGTGGTGGCGTTGATAATATGTTTCCTCATCATGAAAATGAAATTGCACAAAGCCAATGTGCCACAGATCAGCCATTTGTGAATTTTTGGCTTCATTCTGAATTCCTTATGTTGGATGGTGGTAAAATGAGTAAATCTCTTGGTAATTATTATCGAATTTCAGCCTTGAAAGAATTAGGCTTTACTGCTGAAAGCATCCGATATCAATTATTAGCAGGTCACTATCGATCAAAAATTACATTTTCAATTGATAAAAAACACGAAGGAGATAAAGTTGTTCAACGTTTATCTGACTTTTATACCCGCCTACAAAAAATGAATGCCAATGAGAGTTCAATTGGGTCAATGCCGGAAGCTTATTCCAAATTCAGAGATCGGATGAATGATGATTTGGATTCACCTCAAGCACTAGCCGTTTTCTTTGATTGGATGAAAACCGTGAATGGAAAAATTGATAAAAATGTTATTACAGATTCAGAGTTAGGAGAAGCGTGGGAATTTTTAGTGGCTTTTGATTCAGTGTTTGGATTTATTCAGAATCAGGATTTTGAAATCCCAAACAAGATAAATCTATTATTAAAGAAACGACAAAAAGCAAGGGACGAAGATAATTGGGTTGAGTCCGATTTAATTCGGGAACAATTAAAAGAAAAAGGGTGGATTGTAGATGATACTACTGATGGTCAAAATCTCAAAAAAGTATAAATAGCAAATTTTGTGCCAAGAATAGTTTTTTTCATTTTTGTATAAAATATATATTGAATCGTTTTTAGGATAAGTATTAAATTGCGAGGCTGTACATAAGAGTTTAACATCTTCGTTAAGTGATGATTAGTTTAATTCATTATTACGAAAGTCATATATTTTATTCGTAATGGTGGATTATGCCACCGTAGCTCAGTTGGTAGAGCGCCTCACTTGTAATGAGGATGTCGCGGGTTCGACTCCTGCCGGTGGCTCTACTGAGCTGTTGATTGAAAAGAAGTTTTCGGGGAGATGCCCGAGCGGCCAAAGGGAGCAGACTGTAAATCTGCCGGCGTATGCCTTCGAAGGTTCGAATCCTTCTCTCCCCACCGTCG
>JABHKE010000118.1 GCA_018692355.1 Fidelibacterota bacterium | reverse complement strand
TCATTGAACCGAGAACTTGCCTTGTAGGGGTTAGGGACCACCTTGATTGTATCCAATTTGATCGAATCAGCGATCCCAACTTCTCTCCCCAAAGCGGACATATCTGAGAACCAATTGTCACCATCTACAAAAAATTTCTGTGGGCTTAAAACAAGTTTTATACTATCTGGCCACGGATAAACCAGGCTCCAGGGATTATTTCTTTCGCCGTCGTTCGCTAAATCATTATGTTTAGACAAAGGAATTGTCCCCGCATCAACGGGAAGATTGGCTACCCAAGACATTTGTTTAAAAGACACTGTATCTCCAGTATCGTAGGATTTGAGTTCATCATATTCCTTCATGCTAAATCCGGATCCGGGTTCACGAATAAAATTCAAATTGAGGTTATAGTTATATTTGCTTTCCCATTCACCGGCAATTTTTATAGTATCTTTCTGCATTAAAATATCTTCACCCCGGGTCCATACATAATCTCCTGCACCGTCATTAAATGCTAGTGGTGACGTATTATTAGTACCAAAATCGTTGCAATTTAAACCAACCTTTTTATTTGTCAATAAGTTAGTAATCCTAAATGGTGTATACATGTAGATTGGGCCATTATTATCTTCACCTAGTTTTATTGAATCTCCTACCGGTGAATCAAAGAATTCAACCATATAATCCGAGTTTAACCGCCGTTTGTAACTGGCAATATTTGTATAACTTAACTCTGGAATTACAGTGTTGTTTAGGACAAAGACAGTTGCACTGTCCAGCGTCTGCCCTGTGTCAACATGAGTCCAGATTAAGGTATCCATTTCAATATCTGGAGCGGAAGATGGATTTAGTTTAAGTTTATTTTGAATTTTAAAGCGAATACCTTTGAATTGATTGCTCCACTGCCCAATCGGCGTAATAATATCATATTCTGGAACAAAATAAGATCCATCTTCAAGAATAGTACCCGGTAGTCCAGAAATAGAATCTTCTTCAAGAAATCCAAGATCATCCTGCACAAAAGATTTGGTCGTTAATGGCGTTCCAGCCGTATCCTTTACAACATAGCCAAACACATAGGGGTCTTCGCAGGCCATGCCTTCCACGGCATCACTCCCTTGTTCAGCCTGTATTTCATAAACAAGCTGGTCCTGAACAATTTTTGTTCTGTCAACAATAAAATACTCCCGTATCCCGGTGCCTATATTCTGTGATCCAGTTTTAAATAATGCTTCTATATTGGATGCATCCGGGAATGAAATATCCAGAGCTGTATATCCGGGAATGACAGTGATAAAATTATTGTCACTGTTACCACCCTTTGCCGACTCTAAACTATAATAACCACGGTTTGGATTCCCTGCTTTTCGAATAGCGTCCCCAGCTTCATTATAATATATGATCGAATCCGGTCCCAGGAATTCATCTGGGTTTGTAGTTGTCCATAAAGTATCCATCATAATGATTTCATTATAGGAAATGATACTATAATACACACACCCGCCTGCATAATAGATCGAATCCACAACATAGGAGTAAGAAATATTTTCAATGGTATCAATCAATACAGTATCGGTAGCAATGCCCAGGTTGTCCATCTCTAAATCAAATGGGTCAAATCCAATATCATAGGCTGTGATAGTGTATGAATACTTTACCCCATCTATCACATTAGAGTCTACAAAAGAATATTCAATCCCAGAGTCATACCCGAGAGAGAAACGAGGCGCCAGTGGATCCAGTCCATTAATAGAAATGTCACGAGTTAGTCCGGATTCACACCCTTCTTCATCATAGATGCAATGGTCTTCGTCTTCTTCAAATGATAAATCAAATTGGGCATAAGGCATCCAACCCACAAAATGACCGTTAAAATCATAGAGTTTATCTCCATTTCCACCCCATGTAGTCCCACCATCTGTTGATCGATAAAGTTTGTAGCCTTCAAAATCTGCATATCCGGTCAGCGAGTCAACCGATGATTCTGATGTGGCGTCCCAAGACACAAGCACCCTGTTATGATCTGCTACGGCATAAATGGCTGGTGCTTCAGGGGCTGAAAAATTGCTGAATATCACTTCAACTGAATCTTCGGAGATTGAATTTTCTTCATCCATGACCTTTAAGGTATATATATACCGTGAATACCGTTTGTTGGGTTCCAAATCTTCTACGGTCACAACTGAATCTGTAATGATTTCTCCCGTGGGCGTTGTCCATTCAAATACAAGATCTGAACTGTCGGGATCAAAGGAGCCTCCGGCATTTAATTCAACAGGCCTTGTACTAAATTTTGGGATCCTTACTGTTTCACCCGCTATCGCAACGGGACAGATATTATCTGAAATAGTAATTAAAAGAGTGTCATAATCTGAACAATAGCCATCATTCACTTCCAACACAACACGATAAGTGCTATCTGTTTCTAGATCTATGGGGCTTGAAATTATGGGCGTTATAGAAGATAGACTGCTTAAATTGAGACCATCCAAAGATTCCCAACTATAGGACATCTCATTTTTGTTAATATCATAGGATCGGGATGCATTCAGTAAAAATTGATATTCGCAAGTTGAAATGTCATTCCCCGCCACAGCCACAGGAGCGTCATTTAAAATATAGTTAACAAAAACAGAATCGGTACCAAAGTTGACACCATCACTGACAGATAATAAAAAAGTGAAAACCATATCATCGGGTACATCTGGAATTGTAAATAAAGCTGTATCTGAATCGCTGTTTGAGATCAGGTTGGTGTATCCATCCAAGGATGTCCAGGCATAAATAAGTGTGGAATCTTCCGGATCATAGGAGTTTTCACTGATAAGATCTAAGGTGGCATTACAGCCACTGGGGATCTCTAAATCATCACCTGCATCTGCAGTAGGGCATTTGTCAGCGAGCAGTGTGACAGAAACTGTATCAAAATCTTCACAATATTCTTCAGAATCATAGACACGCAATTGAAAAATGACTTCTGAATTCTCCGTTACGCTGGATGGATATTTAAAATAGGGTGTTTCTTTTCTGGACTGGGAACTGGATAAATTGACATCAATCCCTTCAAGCTGTACCCATTTAAACTTAATGGTACCATCTATATCTGATGAACCTGATCCATTCAAATAAACACGATAACTACTCCCACTTTTAACATATTCACAAGCTTCAAAATTGACTCCCGCGTCAGCGACAGGAGGAATATCATCCAATATAGTGACTGCCACGGAATCCATATCTGAAAGCCCTGCCACATCTGTCACGGTTAAATAAAAAGTAACCTTTTCTCCAATGACCATATCATTGATGGTAAACATGGCAGAGTCGGCAAAAGTGTTGGATAAATACGCAGATAAACTATCTACTACGGACCACACATAAGTCAAACTGTCTCCTTCAGGATCATCAGAATCGGTACCATCCAAATAAAATATCGATTGGCAGCCACCGCTCAAAGAAAAGTTATTTCCTGCTTCAGCATTTGGATTCATATTATCTAAAACAGTTATCGTCACTGTATCAGTATGGGAACAATAGCCATCATCCACTTCCAATTCAAACCGATAGGATCCACCCGTATGGGTTTCATTAAAATTTGCAGTTGCCACTGATTGATTTGAACTGGATATGGAAGGCCCATCATCTAATGAAGTCCAGTCATAATCTAAATTCGATATGTTATCATCCGTTGAGCCGGATCCATCCAATATTACTGAAATTAAATTTGTGGAAATATCTTCTCCTGCATCTGCAACTGGCGCTTCATCAAATTTGAATTCAACTTCCAGCGTATCCTTGTCTTCATTTGTCCCATCGGATACAGTAAGTTCAAATCTCAAATCTTTATCAACTGTAAAACCCGGGATATTAAAAGTGGCTGAATCTGACGTCCCATTTTGAATATTGGAGATGTAGCCATCCAAAGAGACCCAATTGTAAGTTAAAGATCCTCCATCTGGATCCAATGAATTGGAACCATCCAAAATAAAATTTGCATTACAACCACTGCTTAATTCAAAATCATTTCCTGCGTTGGCAAGAGGGCACATATTTGCCAGACAAGTCACTCTCACCGTATCATATCCGAAACAAAATCCACTGCCATCGGTAACCATCAATTCAATTCTGAAATCTGTATCTTCAGATAGATCAAATGGATGATTAAAATACGGATTGGATTTTGTTGATTCACCTGTTGAAATTGTAATTCCTGTATCTAAAACTGTCCACAAAAAATCTATATCAGTACCATCTTCTTGATCAAAGGAATTACTGCCATTTAAATAAACACGATAATCATCTCCGCTTGCCATTAAATCACAAGCAGTAAAATTTGGGCCTGCATCTGCTGCTGGGATATTGTCACTTAATACTGTCACTGTTACTGTATCCGTACTAGTGTCTCCGCTACCGTCAGTCACAGTGAGTGAAAAATAATAATCATAATCAAAATCTGTCTGTGGAATTTCAAAAATCAAGGAGTCTTCGTCAAAATCCGTTAAAACGGTACAATTAATTGCCAGCCAAAGAAAGTTCAGGTTATCGCCACTGGATAAACTTCCATCCAGAATAACCGACTCTGTACACCCTGAACTAACGGTAATATCATCACCCGCATCAGCAACAGGAGGATTCTGAGCTAATAGGAAATTTGCAAATAGCAGAATGAGTAATGGAATAATTCTATTTTTTTTCATTAAAAGAGTCATTTAAAATTCCAGTCCAATAGCGATCTGATTGGTCTGTTTCAATACATCATAATTCACGTAGGCGTAATCCACACGTAAGGCCATTCTGCCAAGACGCAGGTTTACACCCACCCCCGCACTGAACCCTGCTGTGTCATGATT
>JABHKE010000152.1 GCA_018692355.1 Fidelibacterota bacterium | reverse complement strand
TTTAAACGTATAGTTCAAGATAACAAATGCGTCAGCATAAGAGTAATTCCAAGCATAAGATTCCAAATGAATATCCAGCCCTATAGGTGAGTGACCCTGAATTCCAAGATTATCCCCAGAAGAATCACCATAATCTTTAAAATCGGTAATCATATCTTGGTGTGATATAGCGTATGGTGAATAATATTTTGCCATGGAATCCTGCGTAGTGGATGAAATAGAAGATTGGATCGTAATGGGAGTATTTGCAAACAATTCAAAGCCCTCATCTCCGGCATCAAATACACCATCCACAATAGCTGTTGACACCCTTCGCTGGCCATTTACAATACCGCCGACCCAGAGTCCGCAATAGGAGAAATGTTCAATCTGTTCCCGGGCAATTTCAGTATGCTGCTTATATTGGCAGGATGGATGAATGCTGCCATCTTCCATTCGATTCCATCCATTTCCAAGAATGCCATAATTGGTGATTGTCAATCCCAGATTTCCCACAGATGTGTATTTATCATATTCATCTGCTGCAGTTTGAATTTTATATTGCGATCTTTCTTGTCCGAACAATAAGCTAAATAAAAGAATAAGTTTGCATAAAAAACGCATTTATTTGATGAGGACGGCTTTTTGGATTTGGGATGATATTCCATTAGTGAGTTGAATAAAATAAACTCCACTGGCGTGCTGGTTTGCATTCCATTGCAATTTGTAATATCCCGGATGCAATAATTCATTGTTGATCAATGTTTCCACAACCCGACCATTCATGTCAAATATTTGTAGAGACGTTGCATGTTCCATCTCTACATGAATATTTATGGTTGTAATTGGATTAAAGGGATTTGGGTAAGGTGGAGCCAATTGGAAATACGTTAAAATTGCTTTATCATCATCAACAGAAACAGTTCCATCATAGAAGGACCCTGGTGTACCAAAGTCACCATTACCATAAGCTAGTGTAGCTTCAAACCAATTCTCGTTTACATTATTATCAGTGTTCAAATCATGTATCTCCATGGATTCCCCGCTCCCAAATACCCAAGAATTGTTATAATGAACCTCATCCACAATGGCGCCGGTACCATCCAATAAAATAATTTCGTCTTCGCTGTTTGAAAGCAAAAACTCGCTGTATTCATAATCAGCCACTAAACCACCGTTTAATGTAGAATCAGCATTCCTGACGAAAACAAAATAATCACCTGATATCACTGGAATAAACATATCAGCATTCCAAAAAGTGTGATTATCAGTCCCGCCATCCTTGATCATCCAACCAAAAATATCAATGGTGGAATCTGTTGTATTGTGGATTTCAAACCATTCGCCATAGGAGTCTGATACAGCGGCAGGATTCGGCATTATCTCTGTTATCACAATCCCTGCACTATTATAAACCAGATCATCAAACCACACATCCATATAAACCGGTAAATGATCTGAAGCGTCGTGTAGAGCATCAGCAATGGCATCACTTACAGATGAATTATTTCCATCATTAATGGCATCATTGAAATGATTACCGTCATTCCCCACAGCCCAATAAGTATCTTCTACATAGCGCATTTCTGATGAATCATCTAGGATAGAAGCAGATACAAAGAGCCAGTCAAAACGATCATCCATACCTCCCGGTGCTCCTCCACCAAAGCTAGATGTTCTAGGTGATTGGGTGTGGACATCTGAATAAGAACTATTATTGTGCCAAGGGCCAATCCGGTCAATAGGATCAAATAACCTACCATTGTTGTTATCAGCATCACCGGTGAGCATATTAAATGCCGGCTCGGAAGAAGAACTATTAGAATAAATATTAAAATCACCTGCTACAATAAATTCACTACCTGCAGGTAACGTATTTAAGTAATCTCTCAAAATGGTTGTTTCGGCTAATCTTTGTTGGGCATTTTGATCTCCAGAACTTGCCTTTAAATGAACGCCATAAATATTAAACTCAATACCTGACGATTCATGAACCATAACAAATTCTACTACATCTCTTAATCCTGATGAAGATGCGGTATTAATAGTGGATGTACTGCTAAAAGAAAAATGTTCATGTTTATAATATAGGGCAATATCCTGCTGTGCACTTTGATTGGAAAAAGGTGCACTTGTCCATTCATCAGGTTCGTAAATATCAAGCACATCAGACTTAAAATGGCTGAACCCAGTTTGACCCACAACCTCTTCAGCAATAATCAGATCCGGTTCCACAAAATCCAATATAGAAATAAAATTAGCTTCCCGACCATTCTCATCTTCAAAGTTCAGCAAGTTATACGTCATAATCCGGGCTGTGGATGCATGGAGGGTTAGACTAAACAAATAAATAATAAATAATCTCATTTAGGTTTCTACAATGGCCTCGATCCGGCCAATTTCAAGTTGGTTGTGATTTCTTAATATTTTCATTCTGAATTTATTTAATTTTTCAAGTTCTACCGGGTTTAATAATTCTAAATGTTCCAATAATTTCATGGTAGCAATGGACATGGCTCGAAAGTTTCCATCCAATACTTTTAAGGCTATCCCCACGCTACCACCACTTGGTTTTTTTATTGAGATGCCTCGAACAGATTCACCACCAATTTTTGTAATGCCGCGCCCCGCTAATGCTTCAATAAATAAAGAATCAAAACGATTTGTTCCACCCACTAAAATGGGATTTGCACACATTGCATCAAAAACTCGGCTTACTTTCTGATTATTACCCGCCGCCAGTTTCTGGAAAAGCCGTGCAATTGTTTCTAAAGTCATAAATGGAGTTGGCGCAGAACAACCATCTGTTTCTGTGGGAATATTCTTCAAACCAGTTAATTCGTGTACTAGGTTAAATATTTCTTTTTGTACTGGATGGCCCTTTTGAATATATCCTTTAATTCCCTGGTCTAAATGTTTAGCCAATGCCAGCATGCCTGCATGTTTTCCGCTGCAATTATTATGAATTGATTCTGCCGATTTTCCTTCTTTTATCATTTTGTGACGTGTGATTTTATCAGATGGAAAATGAGATCCACATTCAAGATCGGCAGTGGAAAGGCCAAGCTTATTTAGCATAGAATGAACTGTATTCACATGAATATCCTCTCCGCTATGGGAAGCACACATCATGGCTAGTTCAGCATCAGAAAACCCGGCAGAATCAACAGCACCAGCTTTTACAGTAGCTGCAGCCTGAAAAGGTTTTAAAGAAGACCTGATGCAAGTGAGATAGTAAGGGTCACCGGTAGAATAAAATACAGTCCCAGTCTCATCAACAGCAACCGCAAAAACAACGTGGATGCTTTCGGTCAAATCACCACGGGTAACTCTGCAAAGGATGGGCATTTATTTTAATGAAGCATTTTCGAGACAAACTCGAATTTGTAACCTTTTTTCTGTAATGCAGGAATATACTTTTTTAATATTTTCAAAGTTTTTGGTTTAACATGACCGATGCCAACAGCCGCACCCAACTCTTCTGACTTTTCCACCAATTTAATAAGTTGTGCATGAATCTTTCCTTCATCATCTTCATTATCTAAAAAAATATTCCGCCTGGTTGTGGGAACTTTATACACATCCATGGTGGATTCAGCTACAGTTTCAGCTGTTGTCCGACTATCCACAAAAAATAGATTCCTTTTCTTCAACACTCTCGCCACGTTGGACATAACATGCTGATCTGCCGAGGCTTTTGACCCTTGATGATTATTCATCCCGATGGCAGATGGAATTTCATCCAAGGCAGCCTGCACTCGCTCTTGGATGGTTTCGTTATCCATTGATGTGGATAACACAAAACTTTCTTCACCGCCTTTATTAGCAAGGTTTTCAAAGGGCATATGAACGATAACTTCAAACCCCCTGTCAACAGCTTTTTCTCCAAAGGATTTGCTGTATTCGTGGCCGGGAATGACCGCATATGTTAAGGGCACATCCAAATTTAGAAATCCATCAGAGACATTATCATTCCGATACCCAAAATCATCAATGATGATCCCAATTGTGCCTCTCAAGGTGGATGGAGATACTATTGGAGTTAGTTTAGGGGCTTTTTTTTCTTTTTTTAATTCAACCTTCTCTACAACGGTTTCCCCTTTTTCCAATTCTGATATACGATCATCCATTCTCTTCAGGAAAACTAATAAGACAACAAGGATACCAATCAGAATGTAATTGACAGAAAATCGGGATTTCTTTTTCTTCATGGAAGTCGGAATTGAAAAGTTAATATTTGGGGTGTGCCCAAGTTTTGGGAACCAAATTGGATGCCATAGGTGATTTCGTATTGCCCCAGATTGATACCAAAACCAGCCGAAGATTCAACAACATTTTCTGATGCGGAAAATCCGCCCATGAGACTGATTCGATCCCAACGAAAATTATTTCCAAAATGAAACTTTCCTGTGGTCGCTAATTGGTTCCATTCTCCGGAACAATAGACGGTATTTCGATAATTATCAAATATGATTTGCTTGGAAACTCCACCAATCATACGAGTTGGAAGTGAAGGCACATCTTCGGAGAGCTTTGACATTATTCCCAAATTTTGAATAGATATACCCAATTTCATTCCTTTAACAATATCTCTAGCGTATCCCAAATTTAATCCGAATCCTGAAGTTGTTTCCGTATAGAGTCCCATAAAAATATAAGAAAAAGAAATACCAAATTTCTGTTTTTCACGCTGGACAGAAAGCCCGCCATTCATGGAAACACCATAGGATGAGAAAGTTGATAGTGCATCATCAACTGGCACAGCATCCCTGAATTCCAAATCAGATAATCCGGAATATTTCGCATTAAAGTGGAATGTTTTCCCTTTTGCTGGCTGAGTGTATCCTAAGTGAGTCAAAGTAACATCTCCAAGCCAAATACCACGGCTTATTGAAAGGCCCGGGTGATTTAGCGATGCAGAAAAAAGGGCAGGGTTAACGGATAATATGCCGCTCATGGTTGGGTGACTTCCGATGCTTAATTCTTCCGCGTCTGTCGGCAGAATCAGAAATTGTGTTCCCAATCCGTATAATGGGAAGAGCAGTATCAGAAATAATTTAAAAACTGAATGCATAAGAGATTGTATGGGCTGTTTGGGCGGCCCAATCCATGGAGAATGCATAATCTATATGTGAATCATGAGCTTTAAACAAACCATATTCATACCCTAGCCCAAACGCAGTCCGTCCATTTCCATAGCCTCCGCGGAAATAGTATTGGTCCAAAAATCCATATTCAACGCCCAAGCGAGGAAGCACGCTAACAAACGTATCATGATTTGTAATCAACCCGATATCGCCTACTACAATCAGTCCCTTAATATTTGTTCGGGACCCGATCCTGTAAATTGTGGGAAATTCATCTTTGTACAATCTACCCTCGGCATAGACGTCTCCCGTGTCCCATTGGTAATTGGAACTGATATCCTGAACCATGATACCAAAGGTATTAAATTGCCCCGTTTTGATTATAACCCCAATGTCAAAACCAATACCGGAACCGGTTAATTGGTCTGATTCCGTAATGGGAAGATCGTGCCGAAGAATCTTGAAATTGGCGCCAAATGAAATCCAGGGGAGAATTCTTTGCGCAAAAGTGATCATGATAGCATTTTCACCTGTTTGCATCTGAGATGATTTCATCCCAGTACTGTACCGTCCTTGGATATTTGTCACGCCTGAGTTGACCCATGCCACTCCTAAACCGGCAGTGGGAGGCAAAGAAGTAGCAAAACTTGTGGCCGCTAAACGACGATCCAAGGATAAATTGGAATAAGAGCTACCCAAATGACGTTTTACTAAAAAAGCAGTCCAGGCAGGATTATGAAATGCAGCAAAGCTTCGGTCCAATTCTGCAGTGAAACCGCCTCCCATAGCCATCGAACGAGCTGTCATGCCCATTCGTAAAAAGCCACCTGATTGCCCAGCCCAATCTTGCGCAAACACTATAGAAATAATAAATAGAAATGAAACAATTTTCCTCATTATTTCACCATAATAAATTTGGTCCAATAATCCGACGGAGAATGGGATGAAGAATTAGCATAATTTAATCTAGCGAAATAGACCCCATTTGCTCCATGAATTCCATTCAAGTCTCTACCATTCCATTTGATTGCACCTCGATAAGTATTTAAATCGAAAGTTTCCGAGTATACCTTTTCCATCCCAAAATTGAATATATTCAATTCAATAATTGTGTTAACCACCTTTCCGGTATGAAACCGAATGTAGCCATCATTCCCTAGTTGATTATGGCTAAATGGGGAAAAGGGATTGGGGTAGGCATACACTTCAGTTGTATCATATTCAGTTTGATAAATAGACCAACTGGAGCCGTGCATATCAGAAGACAAAGCAACTCCATCCGGCGTGCCGATCCATAAATTGAGAGTGGTGTCTCTTTCATCTAAGGCTACCGTATAAACGATATCTGTTAATATCTGGTTTTGTGCCATAAAAGTTGTATCCGTAACCGCCTGAAATTTTGCCCAATTCTCGCCGTCAAGGCTTTTCCAAAGTCCGGTTGCTGTGGCTGCTAAAACAAGGGAGTCTTTTGCAAATACATTGTACACCCGTTCGCCCAAAAGAGCAGTTGACCAAGATAAACCATTATCCCGCGTATAGCTTAAACCTCTCATTTCTCCTGGAGAATCTGCATGCATTGATGCAGCCCAAACTGTGATCTGACCATTCCAGAATTGTTTAGCAAGCCCCACAACAAAATTCCCGGATAGCCCATCATCTGGGAAAGAATAATGTTCCCATTCAATACAATCTAATATTTCAAAAACATTGGGTTGAGTTTCAACAATTTCTTTGATTAGGATACCTTTATTGATCCCATTTGCTGTCCCCACCCATATAGTATCTCCAAAAACAATAACGGAAAATGCTTTGTGATTATGATTCCCGCCATCGCCCGGGTCGCGTGGATTCAAATAATAATCCGTCAGAATTGGTCTACTATCTGATGCTGATACATCGAATCCTTCACCATCACATAGAGATAATGAATCTTGATCGTCCATAGGCAGAGGTACATTTTCCCAAACTTTTTTGGTTAGATGATATCTTCGAAGTCCGCCAGCCCAGCTGGCTGTCCACAAAAATTCGCCGGATAAATGCGCATCATATGTTACATTGGCTTGGGGAACTGTGACTGGTAACTGTTTAAAATAGCCTTCACCGAAAGGTTTTATAGTATCTGCTTCATTATCTACAGGCTGCTGGAGATAAGTCCATGTGATTCCAGAAGTGTCTTCTGCAGAATATGTAAGAGTCAATCCATAGCCAACCTGAATAGAACCATCGTCACCTGAATAAGCTATGGCCATGGTATCGCCCATAACAGCAATAGCAGGAATTCCGCCCTGCGGAACCAAATTTGTAATTTGACCATCATCTAATAATTCTGCAGTTATTTGATGGGCATAAATACGGTGACCATCGTGAAGAGCTAAGCCTTGTCCTGTTCCAAACCATGTGAGTGAATCTCCCATTGTTCGTATTTCTGCTACAACGTTGCTGGTAAGCCCTTCAATTAAAAAAGTGTCTTCCAATGCGGTTTTTAAGGAGAATCTCAATGGGGTGGCACTCTGGGAATACAGAGGGATTGACAACATTATGAGTAGAAATAATCTATTGAATAAAGATTGCATGTTCTATCACTTTGCTATATTCATTAGATTGATCTTGCGTTAAGAAGCGCCAGAGAAATGATCCGGGTTTGGTTTGAAAACTGGGGTCTGAAAATCCAGTGCCATATACTGGAATCCTGAAACTATAAATTCCATCACCCTGAATTAAATCGCCACTAGTAAAATCAGGCTCATACAAGACCACATTGCTACCGTCATCATGAAGATAAAGATAATTTCCATTATTCATCATGGAATCACCATCCACATGATAGGATGAAAATCCAACCATCTTAATAGTTTCAAGCCCGTCTGCATCGAAAACTTCTGCGGATATCAAATGGAGACTGACCGTAGCATCCGAAGGGCGAACAATCGTATCTGGTGCTGAAATGGAAACGATCCGAGGTATGAGATTCCCGATCCTAAAAGAATCTAAAACTATTACCGTTTCAGTTCCATATACAGCTAGATAATCCAAATACACATAACCAGAGTCATCTCCCAACCTGTTTTGAATTGTGGTTGAATCATTGGTGATCTTTAAACCATAAAAGCCATCTCCCATGAGAATATCACCATTGGTGCCATCATCATAAAGTATCAAAGTATCCGGTACATTATTCCTAGTTATTGCGTACCAATTAATCTTTACTTGAGATAACGCCTGAGTTTCGTATCTGCCCTCTACTTCCACTCCATAGTAAAGTTGATTTACATCCTGATGATACGTAAACTGCTGGTTAGAGATTGGACTTAGGTCAGAATCTGTAGCAGGGTCAGGGCAAGCCAAAAAAAAGATGCCAAAAATGAAGAGGAAGTGGAAACGCATAGCCTGAAATTTAGTATTGATGACCATTAATTTTCGCTTCTGTTCTGTTCTTCCCTGTTATAAATATAATCCACCATGAGATCTCCCACCTGTCCAAGGCTTTCTTCGCTACAATTTTCCGGAATATCATTCAGGGTATGCCAAAAATTGGCATAGGAATTGGGATATTTGAAATCAATTAAATCAATAGAAGGAATTCCAGCAATTTCATTCAATGGAATATGATCATCGTAAATGGCATAATCTACCCTACCTATAAAAGCATCGAGTCCCATCTCTTTTGCACGATCCCAAAGATGTCGAACAAGTTGAGGGTGGTATTCCAATGAATATCTTTCAATGGGAAGCACCAACTGTTTATCGCCAACCATATCCAGATTTATCGCTTCATCTGGACGGGGGATGGGTAAATTTTTAGCAAAAAACCTTGAGCCTTGACAATAGGTTTCATTTACTCCAGGGACCCCTTGATCTTCACCATCAAAAAAGACAAGATTTACACCAATGGGGGGAGGATTTTCTGCCATTATTCTTGCTAATTCCAATAGGATTGCCACGCCCGATGCACCATCATTTGCCCCAATAACTGGTTTGTCTCGGTCTTGCCGTAAATCTTCTTGATCTGCCCAAGCACGTGTATCCCAATGGGCAGAAATAATAGTCTGAAATTCTGAATCTGGATTAAACCGGGCAATAATATTTTCGCCATTATAGTGTTTGTTATAGCGCTGTTCTTGATAAGAAAAATCCTGCAAAATAATCTCATTAGCAGATTGATCTAACTCAGCAATAAAATAATCAAGGCAAGCATAATATCCATCTGAACCAGGATTTCTCGGGCCAAAATCACATTGAGCAACTAAATAGGAAAACGCATTGTCCTCATCAAAATTGGGCACATTTGATTGGCACCCTAAAAAGATGAGGGTTAGGAATAAAGAATTAGGAAATATTTTTTTCATATTATCCAGAGATTGCCAAATTTACATCAAATCCAAAATCCCGATCTATTTTTCGACCAGTTGTTCTGGTAGCACTTTCACGATATTCATAACGAAGTCCACCACTCACTTTTGTTGAAAATTGATAGGACACCCTCAAACCAGTTTTCCAGCTTTCAGAAAAGGACCCCACTTCTAAATTCACTTTGTCACCTGATCGTTCTTCTTGGCTCTCATTCAGGTCAAAATTTAAGGTAAAACTCATGGTATTGTTCAGATTCACATCACCATAAAATGGGATTGGTAATTTTATTCCGCCTCGATGGGTGTAGGTACCGGTTGATGTATAACTATTATCTTTATTAATGGTTAAACCTGTTGGAGATTCATCTAAAGATTTATTTCGATTATGCCTGAAAGTAACAGAGATATTTCCTTTCCAGGTCATATTCATCCCTATAAGGGGTGAAAAATTCCTATTGATTCTTGATGACCGTTCATAATCTTTATAATCTACAGCGAATGTACCAAAATTATAAAAATTCATTTGCTCAGGGGAGATGTCTTCAAACTGCCAGGATCGCGTTTCTTTCCCAGAATAACTGTGTTCCAAGGATGCAGATTTGGCCACCCATTTTATTATAGGCCACTTTTCCAATCCACTCATCCGAAAACTCCAGCCCGGAAAAGGGAGACCTTCTTCAAGGAGATCCCCAAAGGCAAAATAATCCCTCGTCATAGATAGTTGTTCTAAACCTGTACTAGACCGGGTGGTGGTAAAATTTTGAGAAAAATTTGTGCTGATAGTCAAGGAACGGCTGATTTTTAAACCGGTTCTAATAGATCCATCTCGTTTATGATCCCAATTACCAAGGTTACTACCTACTTCAGCTGATTGTTCTAAACCGTGTTCTGGTAACCAACCAAATTTGTACCCAGTTGGCACCTCTCCCAAAACCTGATTTGCAGACCGGTTCAAATTTTCGGAATAGCTCACGGAAATTGGATTAATTTTTTTAAATAGGCCATGAACTAAATTCAGGGGGTTCAAATTTGATTTTTTGGATTTCTTATCTTTGGAATCTTCAGGTTTTTTCTCACTTTTAGACCTTGATCTTGATCCTCGCGACCTCCCTCCGGTTTTCCCTTTTGAAGATGATTTTGGTTTATAGATTAATTCAACTAATTGAACTGGTGTTAATGAGAAATTAGTTCCGAATCGAAGTTGGGTGCTTACATTCTGCCCTTCTCGGGATAAATCATCAGACCAGCGAAAATTTGCTGTATAATTGAATGATGGTTTCAACCATTTCATTATACCAGGGCTGAAAGTCGTATTAAAACTTTCTGTAGTTTGGGTTACAGTACCTGGATCCAGGTCGCGCAGGGCAGTCCACGCGTATCCTCTGAAATCATTGAGTTTACTTTGACCGCTCCAAGCATATTTCGCTGATAAACCATTTGTGAATTTGTAATCCAGATTCATAGTTCTATTCAAACCAAAATTGTAGGTTTCAGGACTGCGATTACCGGAGCGTGGTTGGTTCCAGTTTAATTTTTCATTCAAATTAAGTCCCGTTTTAAATGAGCTTGGCGTATAAAAAACCTGGAAATCACTAATAGATTTTCCCAAAAATGGTACATCTTTTGTCCAGTTGAATGGTTTGATGTAATTATTTCGCCCGAAGGGAATACTATAGGAAAATTTTCCAGTGTAAGATTCTGTCCATTTTTCTTGATAGGTTATATCGGATGATTTGGATTGCGATGCGCTGAAACTTGCAGAAATTTTATCCACGGTATATTTCAATAATTGATTATCTGATTTCCCGGTCTTTTTCAATGATGTACTTAATGAAATAGATTCAGTCAATGTCATTATGGAATCTGGGGTATTGGTTGGATCAACTAATATGTCCTCACCCGAAAAATATTTTGGACGACTTTGATTCCGGGTTAATGATCCACTCAACGGAATTGATATTCCCCATGATCTGGGTAATAATCGATGTAAATCCATTTTCCCTGATACGTTCAGGTTTTCTGAAGTATTTGTTCCTTTTGAAACTCGTTCCTGTAATCGGTGATATTCTGCATCTTGCCGGCTATAAACAACTGTTGCCGACCCTAAATCTGATAGATTAAACTTGGATTGAACCCGCATGGCCATCCCTTTTTCTTTCTTCACCCCACTGAGTCTTAATTCATCAAGCCATACCTCACCTGTAATAGGTTCATCCCCAATATTTTTTACACCTACAGAAAAATATTGAAGTCGATTTAACGCCGGTTTACCAACAATTTGTACTTTTTCCCCGGTTAATTGGCCTGCATTATCCGTAAAGTAATATTTTCGAACATCAGCCGAATCCATTAATATATCCGTCTCAAGAAATTTTTCAATCTTAGATGTATCCGCTTGCTTTAAAGCAGTTAGCCAATCTAAATCAATATTAAAACTATTTCTTTTCTCCTCTTCATCCCATCCATTATATACAGGTTTAGTGTATTCATAATATGCATCACCCAAGCCAAATTTAAGAAAGACTTCCACATCTGTTTCTAACGAAGTGATCCATGGACTGTTTCCATGCACATACATTTTCATAAAATCATAGGTCATGAAACTCCGTTTTTGATTATCATTTAAGGTGTAAAGCGTTTTTTGGGCGACTCCTGTTGCTTTCGATGGAAGATGATCAAATTTTAAAACAAGAGATTGTTCTTTTGACCTAATTTCATTCAACCGATCATATTCTCCTTTTACACCTTTGGGTGGGATGTAGTCTGCATTGTCCTCAGTATTAACAACTGCAACTTGGAAAGTGGGATCGTCATCATCGTCTCTGCCATAAATATTCCCAAGTAGCTGATTAAAAAAATCCGATGTATCTACAAAACCCGTATCCAACCCAACAATGCCTTTTTCTTGCCATTCATTCCCCACTATCTCCATTTTAGCTATTTGAAGTTGATTTTGAATCGAGTCTAATCCAGTAATAGCCAGACGGACATACCTGATCTCATTCCATTCAATATTTTTCACTTGTTTAAAATCTGAGAGAGGTACGCGAAAAAGGCGCCACCCTGTTGGTTCACCATTTTTCTCAGTTTCACCTGCAAGATAGGTAGTGTCCGTCAACATAAATTGGGTTGAGAAATAATCGTTTGTTTTATCTAAGAAAGTAGAACGATCCAAATCTTCTGTATCGGGATATTTCCCACCTTCCTGGATCCTGTTTCCTGTACCATTCCCTTCTGTCCCATTTACTTGAGTATAATCCGAATTATTATTTTGGTCATAATTCCAATTATCACCATTGGGGTCATTAGAATCAACATCACTTGAAGGATTGATTAAGTCCGTTTCTCCAGAAATAAGAAAGTCATTATAAGTTCCACTTTCAAGACATCCACCCCAGCCATCTTCTGTTTCGTCAAAACAGCCATCAAGACCAGTATCTTCATCATCCTCTAAAAAACCATTACCCAATGTAAGCCCTGCGGCAGGTTTATCTTCTGTATTAAGCTTACCATTACCATCCATATCTTCTGATATTTTTCCCAAGTCAATATGTATCCTACCAGAATTCCCTTTAACCCATATTTCAAAAAATTTACTTTGGATTTGATCATAATCTCCAGAATACAAAGATGTGGTAACTCCTACCCAAAGTGAATCAGGATCAATATCCCATTGATGTCTTTTTGACTTATACCGTAACACCATCACATCCGTAGTTTCATTTCCCGCCCGTAGTGATGTTGACTGGTTAGGCCAAATCTCTCTAGTCCGGTATGGTACATAAGGATTAAACCAATGCAAATTCCCTCGATGTCGCTGGGAATATTCATCTTCGAAGGATGCCATTATATCATCGTAATAAATAGGCGCAGAAGATGCTTTCCAAAATCGCCTTTGAATGGAGGGTGATGTGGTTCTTTTACTCCCTTCAAAATCGTCAATAAAAGCCACACCGTTAGGATCTCCCGTTTCTGGATTGTTAATGGAGTTTGGATTCGGCATTACTTGGGCGATTTCCCCTTCAATCGAAAATGATGACATTTTCTCTGCTTCAATCACAGGAAGTTTATCCAAAAGACGAGTTACACCATCTACATCCCATTCATACCTACCATTCAAATCCCAAATAAAATTTCGTGTAGGCTCATAACCCACTTCTACTTTTTCGTTAATGATAGATTGGTTAAAATAAAGTGCAGTGGCACCAATAAAGGAATTTTTCTTTCCCAGATCCATTTGAGCCCGTGTTCCAAAAATAGTTTTTTTATCAAAGGATACTAACTCATGTTTATCATAATTGAT
>JABHKE010000160.1 GCA_018692355.1 Fidelibacterota bacterium | reverse complement strand
TTTGCATTTGGTACCTTATCTGCCGTATTTATTGCAAAATTTTCAGATCAAGTATTCAGATTTTCTACAAATAATGCTGTCCAGGAGATCCTTTGGCTCCCTGTAGCACCGGAGAAAAAGAAACGAGTCAAGCCCATCATTGATGGTACCATTCGTTCAGGACTAGAAGGGTTAGCCGGTGTACTGATCTTTGCCCTTGTCTCCTTCAAACTGGTTTCGCAGGACAATATCCATTGGCTCAGTTTACTTGTTATTTTGGGCGTTCTTTTTGGGCTTTGGAATAGCTTTAGACTGAAAGATAGTTATGTGAATTCCCTCATGAAAGCCATAGAGAATCGGCAACTGAACCTGGATGATGTAGAGTTTGATATCAATGATTCTCATATTGTTGACACTATAGATAAAACTCTCAAAGACGATGATGAATTAAAACAGCTTTTTGCCCTGGATTTACTTTGGACACTCCCGCTCCACCCCTGGAAAAATACACTGCAACATTTATTCCATCATGGGTCAAATCAGATCCAAAGGGCCGTGCTGGAATTGGCATGGCATCAACCGGGAATAATTACTGATCTATTGCTGCTGAATTCAATCAATGAAGAGTCGGAATTAGCGCCCTTTGCAATTTCCTGTGCCGGAGATCGCATGATACCAGGCATCGCCGAAAAAGTATCCCCATTTTTAAAAAGGGATAATCCATCCCTTTCCGCCGCTGCGGCGGTTGGAATCCTTAAACAAGATAGCAATCATCATGAATCAAAACTGATTCTTGATTCTTTAATGGAAAGTGATGATCCAACCATTTTGTGCACTACTATCGGCTTTTTGAAACAATCAGGGCACTGGATCTCCACAGAAAATAAAAAACGGTTTCTTGGTCATGAATCACACGATGTGAGAAATCATATTTTGGCTGTTTTTAAAGATTCCCCTGACTCCGAATTTCTTGTTTCTATTATTCAAAATCTGGCAAATGTTTCCACCTTTGATTCTGCAAAATTCGCACTCAAACAATATGATCCTTCTTTGGTTACTGATCGATTTTACCATTTCCTTTTTGCGGAAGATTCGCCCTTACGACTAAAACTTGGAATCCTTAAAACAACTCATGAGTTCTCTTCTTCTGATATGGCTGAATTACTGTCTTCCGGTTTGAATGATCAGGATCTACTCATCCTGAATGGAATCAGCAATGCATTAGTGAAAATGAGTAAGAATAAAGAGTTGGAAGCAGAAATTCTAAATAAAATTGAAAATCACATTAAAGTGATTTCCAAACGTGCATTCCAGTTATATCTTCTTAGAGATCAATTAAAAAATGTATCCCAGGCATTTCTCATTCAAGATCATATTGAAAGTGATTTGTATAAAGTAATTCCAATCCTGTTAAAACTAGGCACATTAAATAAACCAGATATTCCTATTGAGACCTACATTCGATATGTAAAAAGTAATGACCCAGATCTACTCCCTATCGTTTTGGAACTGGTTGATTCCACCTTTTCTCCGGAGAACCGAAAACACTCCTTGCCACTCATCGATCCGGATGTAGATCGAATTAAAATCGGACAAAAACTATTTCCAGATCTTTTTCATACTCCCGATGATATGCTGGAAGACTGGATCAAAAATCCACATTTTTGGAAAACGGGGATTGCGCTCCAATATTTACTCAATTCAGAAAATACTGCCGTCCTACGAATGATAAAGTGGAATGAGATACCGAATTCCATTTTCACCAGAAACCTTTTCAATGAAACCGAGCAAAACTATTTAAACCGCAATTTCTTAAATGATAAATTTCCAACTCAGGAGAATCCACCCATGTATTCCATACTTGAAAAAACCATCATCCTAAAATCTGTTGACCTGTTTCACAAAATCCCCGGAGATGTTTTAACTCGGATCGCTCAGATCGCTGAAGAAATACGATGTGAACAAAACCACGTGATCTTTAAGGAAGGTGATCATGGCGAATCCATGTTTGTTATTATTTCCGGGAAAGTCGATGTGATCCAGAACGGCCATTCCATCACCCAACTTGAAAGAGGTACTTGTATTGGTGAAATGGCATTGTTAGATCATGAATCTCGCTCCGCTGACGCAATAACGCTGGAAGAATCCGTTTTACTAAAGATTGACCAGGAAGGTTTTTTTCAATTAATGGCAAGCAACCCGGAGATCATGAAACAAATTGTTAAAATTTTAACGCGACGGGTTCGCTCCATGAACAAAAAACTGACTAACGCGCAGCAGTAAGGCTTGCCACCACACTGGGATCTGCCAAGGTAGAAATATCGCCCATATTTTCCAGATCACCTTCAGCAATTTTTCTTAAGATTCGCCGCATAATCTTCCCGGAACGTGTTTTTGGGAGCGCAGGTGTGAATTGAATCTCATCGGGTTTTGCGTGGGGACCTATATCCTTAGTTACCGAAGCGCGAATACCATCATAAATTTCATCGGATGCTTCCACACCGGTCATGAGGGTTACAAAGGCATAGATGCCCTGACCTTTAATATCATGGGGATAGCCCACAACAGCCGCTTCAGCAACACCATTGGCTTTCCCGATGGCCCCTTCCACTTCTGCAGTACCGATACGGTGTCCGGACACATTCAACACATCATCCACGCGGCCCGTGATCCAATAATAGCCATCTTCATCTCGCTTCGCACCGTCACCTGTAAAATAGTAACCGGGAAATTGCTTAAAATAAGTTTCAATAAAGCGATCCTGATCGCCATAAATGGTTCTCATTTGTCCAGGCCAGGATGATTTAATGGCCAATAAACCTGAAACGTCATTCCCTTCAATTTCTTGCCCATCTTCCGAGAGTAGAACCGGCTCGATTCCGAAAAATGGAAATGTAGCCGATCCCGGTTTTGTTGGGGTTGCGCCGGGAAGCGGTGTTATGAGAATCCCACCTGTTTCCGTTTGCCACCATGTATCAATAATGGGACATTTTCCTTTACCCACAATATTGTGATACCAATTCCATTCTGGTTCCTTGATGGGTTCGCCCACAGTTCCCAGTAATCTCAATGATGATAGATCTCGAGACGTAACCCAGTCGTTCCCTTCTTTCATAAGGGCCCTAAGAGCCGTTGGAGCTGTATAAAATTGATTTACCTTATGCTTGTCTACAACGTCCCAAAATCGTCCATAATCGGGAAAATTAGGCACGCCTTCAAACATAACCGTTGTGGCACGGTTCGCCAAAGGTCCATACACAATGTAAGAATGCCCTGTTATCCAGCCTAAATCTGCTGTGCACCAGTAAATGTCCCCGGGTTTATAATCAAATACCATTTCATGGGTAAAAGCTGCATAGGTCAAATAACCACCGGTTGTGTGGAGCACACCTTTTGGTGTCCCGGTGGAGCCGGATGTATATAAAATAAAAAGCGGATCTTCCGCATCCATCACTTCTGGCTCACACTTGGCATCAACACCGGAAATGGCTTCATGCCACCAGAGATCCCGTTCGCTATCCATGTTAACTGGTTCGCCAGTCCGGCGAACAACAATCACATGTTCGATGGAAGGCGTGTCTGCTACTGCATTATCTGCATTCACTTTCATGGGAATATTTTGTTTTGTTCCACGAACGCCCGTGTCCTGCGTTATCAAAATTTTACATGATGAATCGTTGATTCTATCCCGAAGTGAATCACTGGAAAATGCGCCAAAGACAACAGAATGAACAGCGCCGATCCGTGCACAGGCCAATACGGCAAAAGCCAGTTCTGGAACCATTTGCATATAGATACAAACGCGATCCCCTTTTTCTACACCAAGTGATTTTAAGGCATTGGCAAATTGAGAAACTTCTTTTAATAAATCATTATAGGTGAACTTTCTAGATTGATTTGGGTCATTCCCTTCCCAAATGATAGCGGTCTCATCTCCATGCCCTTTTTTAATATGGCGATCAATACAATTATAAGATGCATTGAGCTTACCGCCACTAAACCATTCAATTTGACCATTGACGAAATCAAATTTTCGGACGGAAGTCCAGGGCTCCATCCAGTCTAATCTTTGTGCAATTTCTGCCCAAAATGATTCAGGATCAGAAATGGAATCCTGGTATCGCTTTTGATACGAGTCAATTGAAGAAACGTGTGCTTGATTAGATGTTGAATCTGAAGGAGTGTATACTTTTGACATGGCGGGCCTCAATTATATGGTTTTGTTATGATTGACCTTCTGGTACGAACCTTCAGCCAATTTCTTGACAGAAACCATTGTGAATTTTGCGGTACAGGCCAATGTTTTATCTTCTTCGTGATTTTCTTTATAAGCATCTACCTGTATCACGATTGATGAGTTTCCCGTTTTTATAATTTCGGATTCGAAATTCACCCAATTCCCCACATAAACTGGTTTTGTGAATTCTATGGAATCAATAGCACGGGTTACCGCCACATCTGCTTCTGTTCCTTTCAAAAATCTAAAGGCTGCTTTTGCAGCGGCAATATCCATCCAGGATACCATTTGCCCACCAAATAAAGTACCAACAACATTGGCATCCTGGGGCATTACGAGTTGGGAATAGCGTGTAATCATTATTAACTCTTTATATTCATAATTAAAATTATAAAAGAAAATCCCCCAAATACTGAAAAGATTTTGGGGGATTTATGTTTGAATCTTTTCTTACTGAAACAATTAAATCAGGACATTTATTTAATAACATTCAGCATTCTATTAAAAAGAATCTACTCTGACAAAATAAAAAGTAGATGAAAAAGAAAAAGCCCCGGTGAAAAACCCTCGGAAAAAACTATTTTCCCTGAAGAGCACGCCACATCAACGGGGCTAATTACTAATGAAAGTTAAATCACAACCCTTTTTTAAATCAATATTTTTTAACAATTAATTTTTTCCGAAATCAGCCGCTAATTTTTTTCCTTCTTCAAAATCAACTTTACTGAGAAGGATTGCACCTATTATAAATAAAATTAATATGGATAAAATTCCAAAACGAACACTGCCTGTGACTAAGGTTACCCAACCCATAAGCACGGGACCGATAACTGCAGCGAACTTTCCTAACATATTATAAAAACCAAAAAATTCGCCTTCTTTTCCAACAGGGATTAATCGTGCATATAAACTTCTACTGAGAGCTTGAATACCACCTTGAAATATTCCAATCATAGCTGCTAACATATAAAAGTGAATAGGATCCATCATAAAATATCCCAAAAATGTGATAACCCCATATCCACCGATTGCAACAAAAACTGCATTCTTGGTACCAATCTTATGCGCAAACCGATTATAAAGAAGTGCAGCAGGAAAGGCAATAAATTGAACCATAAGCAATGCAACAATTAAATCACCCGCTTCAAACCCTAGAGATGATCCCATTTTTACGGCCATTCTAATGATAGTGTCCACACCATCAATATAGAACCAATACGCTAAAAGGAAGATTCCTATAACTCTTAATTCTTTAATATGATTATAAGTTTCTTTTAATTGTTTTGCGCCTGCTTTTAATGCATAAAGAAGGGGAACGGAATTTTCATTCTTTGGTTCCGGAACAAATAATAAAATTGGTATGGAAAATACAGCCCACCAGACCGCCACCGATAAAAAGGATAATCTAATGGCAGTTGAACCATCAGCAATTCCAAACCATTCAGGGTGTTGATACATGAGTACATTCACTAAAAACAATAATCCACCTCCAATGTATCCCACAGCAAATCCCAATGACGAAACATAGTTCACATTTTCATTTGATGAAACAGATGGCAATAACGAATCATAGAAAATATTTCCACCCATAAACCCGACAGATGCTACCACATAAAACAAAACTGCCATTTGCCATTGACCCTGACCGACCATCCAGAGTCCACTCGTCATCAATATGCCTAAAAAAGCAAAGAAAAACAGAAATTTCTTTTTGGCAGATCCACGATCTGCAACGGCACCGAGAAAAGGAGAAATGGCTGCAATAAAGATAGACGCAATTGAATTTGCCCACCCCAAATGGTAGGTACTTTGAATGACATCATTGGGATTCGACCAGTATTTCTCAAAAAAGATGGGGAAAAACCCCGCCATAACTGTCGTGGAAAATGCGGAATTCGCCCAATCATAAAAGGCCCAACTCCATACTTTTTTTCGGTTATACATTATTAAATCTACCAACCCTGGTAATAAGTTGTTATGCCCGTGTAGACGTTCCACCCATCAAAAGTATTATCTGCAATAATACTGTTCTTAAAACCAGCATAAAGGTCAAAAGAAATGGGACCAATCCTGTTTTTAGAAATGGAATTCAATAACCATATTTCTGCCCGAAGGTCCATTCGCTTAAAGGATGAATTATACCCTACATGTTCCTGCATCCAGATATCCCAAGCTGGATCCTTAGATACAAAGCGATCCTGACCTTTAAAAGTATAATTTAATTCTGTACGGATCCGGAGTTGGTTTGGAATCATATCCAATTCTCCCCCACCCCGAAAAAATAATCCCAGTCCTTGATCAAATTTATAGGTATTGCCAATCTGACTTGTCCAGTAACGCTGTCGTTTAACGCCATAGAAAATGGAATCCGGATTTGTGTGCCCGCCGGAAAAAAGTCCCACTGGTGTATTTAGGATTTCCGGTGTACTGAACTTAATTAGGGTTTGGAAATACATCCGTCCTTTGGTATTGCCTTTTAGCCCCGAGTTCCCATAGACCCCGATGGACCATCTGCTAACGCCATTACCGATTTTTGCTTCCGTGAATTGCTTTGATCCAACTTCATTAAAAGAAGACAATGTTTTTCCATAGGGTATATCTAAAAAGATCTGTGCATAAAGCGCATTAGTATTGCCGTCTGTTGCCCAGGTCGGTTTTCCTTTCAATAATATTGTTGCACCCACCGTTACATCATTCACGCCGGATCCCGATTGTTCACTGGGATAATAATAGGAGACTAGATCAAATAAAGAGACTGTATCTTTCCCGATATCCTGTGGAATAAACCGTGCATCAACAAGAAGATTATTCAGCGGGTCATTACCAGCATGGGTGGCCCACAAAACAGAAAATTCACTGCTCTTATCATAAAATTTATCATAAATATCACTGAGCGTATCTTTTAATCCTGGTCTTAATCCGGAATAATTGCTCGAATTGATAAAATCATAAAAATCACTTTTTGCATTTGTATGATAATTCAAAAGAACATCTACATCATCCATCCCCTTAATAGAATAATCTGTAATCGATCGGTCAATGGTGTAAGAATCCAGAATAGGCACAGAAACACTTAACGTCACTTCATTGGACAATCCATATTCTACCATAAATGTTTTACCAGTTGTTTTTTTGTCTCTGGATTCCAAATACAAGCCCGAAGGAGAAACACCTTTTGATGTATCTATGAGCTGAGCGCCAAAAACGGGTAAAGAGAATCCATAATCTGAATTAAATTGAGTGAGCCACTCTTCAATCGTATTCACAGAATCCACCATTGAAGAGCCGTTGTGGTAAAGATCATAATTGGAAGAAAAACGTACAGAATCATTATGGGTTACATTGTCAAAATAATGTCGACCTATTCCCCTAAGATCAAAAGTTTGTTCATCCAAATCCCATTCTGATTCGGAAATACTGCTTCCAACAGAGAAGCGGAATACATTGCTTGGAACTGTTGGAAGAATCTGCCCAAATAGTATATCTGCCAATAATAGAAGAACAAATAGTCGTTGCATCAATAGATCAAAAATGATTGTCTAAACTCGTTGAATTTGTACACATCATGAACCCATTGGGACGGCAAATAATCCGGTGTTTTCTTTTGTGCAGCTAACAACCTTAATAAATCCGAACCAAACAATTTGTCAATATATCCATTTTCTTTCCACTGAAATTCTCGGGGATGCAGTTGGTTGATTAACATTATCAATGTTGTTGCAGTTGTTATTGGACTAAACTCATCCCGGTCTGTAATGGTTAATTGAATTCCACTGCAAGACTGGCCATCGTACTGGGGAATGCGTGTATGATAGATGGATCCAGTGGGACGATAAACCACTGCTTTTAATTCAACACCCTTCAAATTCTGATCATTGAGTTTCTGTAACAGGAATGACGTGGCCAGCCATGGTGAACCAACAACCATATAAGGTGTCTCCGTTCCAAAACCAATATTCATATTGGTTCCCCGGAAAAGATCCATCCCAACATAGGCTAGCAAACTCTCTTCATTTCGAAGAAATGGTGTTGGATGACGCCAAGTAATTTTCGTCTCATTATACCACATTTCACGATCCCAATTTGACATAGGCACCACAGTAAGATCAACCCGTTTCAGATCTTTAATCCATCCCATTTCATTAATCATAATGGATGCTTCACCTAAGGTAAGACCATGACGGATTGGAAAAAGATGGTAAGACTCATAAGATTGAAATTCTGTTCGCGGTATAGGTCCATCCACTATATCGCCCCGTAAGGGATTTGGACGATCCAGAACCATCACCGGAATACGCCGCTCTGATGCAGATTCCAATAATTTTGACATGGTGGCTATGATTGTAGTATACCGTGAACCCGTATCTTGAAAATCAATCAAAACTAGATCCACCTTATCCATGACCCAATGCGGTGGATGAACATATTTATTGAACATATCAATAATGGGCGCGCCGTGGACAGGATCAATTTGCTCTCGCCCAACTAGGGTTGCCCGACTATCGTCAATACCCCAGATCCCATGCTCAGGTGCTAATAAGGCAGACACCTTTACATCTGGTGCATTCTTCAAAAGATCCAAAATATGGTCACCATTTCTATTTATTGCAGTTTGATTGGTAAAAATGGCAATGGACTTACCTGCTAATGGTTTAAAATCCATTTGTTCAAGTATATCTAATCCCGTATAAACCTGATCAGAAAACGATAGGTCCGGGATCTCCAATAAAGTGGAATATTCATATGAATGATGGGATGAGTCCTGTCCCAAAGAAATTGTACAGAAAAGAAATAATAAAAATTTGTGCCGGAATCGCTTCATATTCTTATTTAAAATTAGTCGGAAAGGATGGGAATCTAAATAAGAAACTAAAAAATTAATTCAAAGGGTTGATTTTAATATTTAATATCACCACATTCCTTGTATCTATGAGCGACACAAATAATAATAATACCGGCGGCTTCGCCAAAACGACCGATTTCAAATGGCTTGGGATTGGTCTTTTAGTTTTTATCCTGATTGCTTTTATAATGCCAACTCCAGAATCCATGACCCTAAAAGCCCAGGAGCTCTTTGGGAATGACGCATCTATGGATGTCCCCATAAAAGCAAATCATATTCAGCTCACGATGGCATTACTTGCTACCTGCGTGGTTTTCTTTGCTACGGAAGCGGTCCCAATGCCTGCAGTGGCTCTTCTTATTGGATTGGTGCAACTCTTTTTTGGGATCACAGCCCCAAAAATGATTGCAGTGACGTATGCTCACGATGCAGTTTGGTTTATTGCCGGTTCTTTGGCTTTAGGCGCTACATTAGTGAAATATGGCCTCGATAAGCGAGTTGGTATGTTGGTTGTAAACATGGCCGGCACCAAAACTCGAATGATTGTAATAGGCATTCTTCTCGGAACAGCGATTCCCACAGCATTTGTGGGCGAACATGCGGTTGCAGCCATGTATGTTCCCATTGCCATGGCACTATATACATTAACAAATAAATCTATTCCCGCCCCTCGGCTTGGAACTTTACTCATGATCACCATTGCTGTAGGCTGCATGATCGGTGGACCCATGAGCCCAACTGGCGGTGCAAGGAATGCACTCATGATTGGTTTTCTCAGCAATATGGGGGTTGATGTTTCTTTCATGCAATGGGTTATGATGGGTGTTGCTTATACAATTGTCATGTCTGCAGTGATGGCATTTCTCCTTCCACTCCTTTTTAAGCCGGAAGTAGATGATTTAAGTGAAGCTGTCGATTTCTTAAAGAAAGATCTAGAAAAACATGGTGCAATGACTGGCAAACAAAAATTAGTTGCTGCCATTATGGGATTGGTAGTTTTTCTATGGATCACAGATAAATCGTTGGTGGCAAGTTTATTGGGATTTTCCCTGGGATTAGGCGGGATTGCTATATCCGGTGCAGTTCTTTATATGCTTTGTGGACTCACATCCTGGAAAGATTATGAAGATAAGGTTAGTTGGGGCGTAATTGTCCTTTATGCTGGTTGTATTAGTTTGGGAACAGTTTTTAAAGTTACAGGTGCATCCAGTTGGTTTGCTGATCAAATTATGAATATGGTTGCGCCATTAGGACTTAATTCAGGTGTTGGCCTTGTGATACTTATGTGCTGTATTGGAGCCGTACTTACAAATCTCATGAGTGCCGGTGCAACGGTAGCTGTTATTGGTCCTGTTGTATTGGACATGGCAGTCGCTTCTAACACAAACCCCGTTCTCGTTGGTGTTGGCCTTGCCATTGCAACATCAATGGCCTATTGGTTAGTTATTGGAACGCCTGCCAGTTCCATTGTCTATGCCAGCGGACAATTAGAATCCAAAGACTTTATTCGAATGGCAACCATCGGTTGGCCTATAGCACTCGTAACATTATCCGTAATTATTGTGTTATACTGGGTTGGTATATTGGGAATAGATCCTGCAGGGACGGGATTTTAAAGGAGCTATAATATGTATATTGCAATCATTGTTGTTCTTATTGGATTATTGATCTACGGATTAACTGAAAAAAGAGATAAAAAACGTGATAAACTTGACACAGATCTTGCAGAAAATATGGTGCAAAAAGAAGAAGATGCCAATGCAGATATTGTTTCATATGGACAAGTTCAGGAAAGGAAAGGTCAGCTCAATGAGTTGATTGATGCCAATCTTGGAGAACATCCTGAACAATCTGCACAACTGAAAGATATTATCGAAGATTGGGCAAATCTCAAGATCGAATCATTTGAGAATCGCCGTTCCTGGGTTCGGAGTCCGGGACAAAAGAAAACAGATGATTAAGTAATGCATGGCAGATGTTTTTGTGGAAAGATCCGCTTTTCCACAGCAAAAGATCCAAATTCGGTGGTGAATTGCCACTGCGACAATTGTAAACGTTCTGTGGGGGCTCCATTTGTCACCTGGGCTGTCTTTGAAAAAGAGTCTGTAATATTTAATGAGTCCCCCCTAATACATACCGCATCAAACCGAGCCATTCGCACTTTCTGTGCTACATGTGGAACATCTATCACTTACTGGCACCCCAACCGTAAAAATGAATTAGATATTACTGTTGGATGCTTGGACGAACCGGAAAAATATCCACCGGGAAAAAATATCTGGACCAAGAAACGGTTATGCTGGATCGAAAATCCAGATGATATACCAGACTATTCTATTTATCCCTGAAACTAATAAAGACAAAAGAGTAATCTTGTTGTATTACAGTTTTTAGATTACAATCCTTTCTGTTCGTCCATGAATTGCAGTGAGCAACACATAGGTAGTTGTGTTAATCTCTTTTGCAATAGTTTCCACCGCTATATCGTTACCATCCTTCTTTCCAAAAAATAAAACTTCTTCCCCTTCGTCTGGCTCCACATCACCAAAATCAACCATGAATTGATCCATACATACCCTGCCAGCTATTTTATAAGTCTGACCTTTATATCCCACAAATCCTTCTTCATACCAAGGCCTTGGAAATCCATCGGCAAACCCGGCTTGAACCACAGCGATATTTGTTTCTTTTTCTGTGGTGAATACACCGCCATAACTCACCTGTGTTCCAGCCGGAACCTTTCGAACATTCACAATAGGGCCACAAAAACTCATAACGGGCTCTACACTAATATCCATGGAAACTTCATCCGAAGGCAACACTCCGTACAGGAGCATTCCAACTCGAATCATATTGAAATATGCATTTGGCAGATTAAGGATTGAACCACTATTGGAACAATGAACATATTTGAAATTAATCCCTGTATTTTTACCTTTTTCAACAATTTCATTAAATTGTCCCAGTTGGAATTCTGCATATGAAAGATCACCTTCATCTGCCGTTGCGAAATGAGAATAAATTCCTTCCGGATTCAAATGATTATTAACGATAAAAGTAAAAACTTTATGGGCTTCCGACACATCAAATCCTAATCGTGTCATTCCTGTATCAAACTTAAGATGAAATGTTGGGCAAGTTCCTGTTCTAACATGGAAATCTGACAATGCTTTCAAATCGGCCATTGTACATGCATTCAAGGTAAAGTTTAATTCACTTGCCTTTGAAATTAATTCGGGCAGGATCCGAGAAAAAATCAGTATCTCATTATCAATTCCATTATCCCGGAGTTCAATGGCTTCTTCAAATGCAAAAACTGCAAAAATAATTCCCGATTCTTTCGAGAGAACTTTAGATATTTCTAAGGCACCATGACCATAACCATTAGCCTTTACCACACACACTAGTTTTCTGTCTCCTATATGACGACGGATATTCCATAGATTTTGTTTGAGCCTGTCCGTATGAATGTATGCTTTTGGCCCGATGGAAGTCATGACTGGAATTCTGTAAGGAGTGCTTTCTTTAATTCATCAAATGATTTAAAAGTTTCAGTTGAGCAGGATGAGATCCATCCACTTAATTTCTCTTTAGGAAGTTTATTTACCAAAAATATTGGTTTATCCACCCAATAGGCCATGGTGACCTCACCATGGGTACCTCCACCATATAATGTACTTTCATCCCAGAGGACAATTAAATAGTCCACTTTCCCGGTGACCGCACGAAGATCTTGATTAATAAATAATCGAATGAATTCCTTATATTTTCTATGATTAGTCGTTTTCCAGTCTTGATATTCTTCCGCACCATGGGTTAGAACTAATTTTTTCGATTCAAGTACTGGATTAATCGTGTCATGCCCAAGGTTTCCCTTTAACCAATTTGTTATGTCACTACGCCAATCCGCACCTTCATTTTGAGCATTTTCCATACCGCCAGATAAATAAGCAATCAATGGCGTAACTTCCATTTTAGAATTTTAGTATTAGCAATCACCCAAAATAAAACTAAAACCAAGGGATAAACTAGCATTTGCCAATCAATGATATTGGTATTGATAAACAACTGAAATACCTGGAACGGGATAGAAATGGGTTGCCATTTTAAAAATGAGGCGATGCCAGCTGGAAAAAAACCGAATTCAATGATAAAACCATTTCCAAATAAAATAAAAATGAACGTGATGAAAGAAATCATAGAAAATGTTGTCACTGTATTAATAAGTAATCCCATACTGATTAAAAAATTTCCAAGGAGCAATAAGTACAACGAAAGACAAACTATCATGAAAAGTGTTTGAATCACAGATAATGGAAAGGAAGATATTGCTGAAAAAATACCTATTGAGATTACGCCAAGAATTATGGCTTCGATTCCTGAAACAATGAGATATCCACAGATCATAATGCGTTTCCGGTAAGGAGCGAGTACCACATGGGCGAGGACTTTACGGTGAACCCTAAGGTCAAAGAAGTCCCGATAAATAAGAGGGAACAATCCCATAGATGAAATGATAAAAATGAAACCGGGAATGACCCAAAGTTCGAAGGGCATGCCGGATAAACTATTCCTCATTATATTATTCAATGAAAGACCTACCAATACAAAAAGTATAACAGGCAGAGTAAGCAATAATAGCAAACTTGGAACCAGGCGGTTTTTCCACGACCAGATTCGACGCATAAACAGAGCGTAAATCAATCCAATCCTCGTCCGGCAAATTCGGAATCCAGTAAATCCCGTAAACCTAATTTCTTTACATTCAAGTCAATCATTAGTTCGTCAGATGCTGTACGTATCACATCAAAGAATACATTCCGAGTTCGTCCATAAAAGTGAAAAATATTATCTAATCGATTTGGGGAGACAACCGTCGCCACATTAGCCAATTTTTTATACAATTCTTTAGATAAATTTTCAAATTCTATCTGAAATTGATGATAGTCTAAGGTGCTTTCCAATAATTTATCCAAATGTCCATCCATGAGAATTTGCCCTTCATGAAAAACCAGAATCCGATCATGTGCTTGTTCGATCTCAACCAACGCGTTGCTCACATAAACAATTGTTTTATTTCCTTTCAATTCCTTCAGTAAATCCCATGTCAGGCGAATTGATTCTGCATCCATATAACCTGTTGGCTCATCCATGATTAAAACATCTGGATCATGAACCAATTCTCGAACTAACATCGTTTTTTTCTGAGTGCCATGAGATACATTCATAGCCAATTCATTTAAATTTTGCGTGAGGTTCAGGGCATCTGCATAACGTAAAATACGAGCAGATGCAGTGGATTTACTTACTTTATACAAATTAGAAGTGAATCGTATATTTTGTTCAAGGGTTAACCATGGATCCAAATCATTTTCATGAGGCACATATCCAATAAGTTTACGAGTTTCCTGACGGCGCTTATCCATATCCAATCCATGAATGAAAACTTGACCATAATTAGGGTTCTCAAAGCCAGATAAGAGTTTTAGCAATGTTGTTTTTCCTGAATCATTTACGCCAACAATGGCTACAAGACTCCCCCGCTCTACACCAAAAGAAAGTCCAGCGAGGATTGTTTTATCCCCTACCAGTTTTCCAACTTTTTTTAGTGTTATACTTGCTTCCATTTTATTTATTTACTGCTCTACCTAATCTTAATTCACAATCCATCTTATTAGTGCGCTTCAAACCAATTTTCGCCAATCCCATAATCCACAACCAGTGGTACAGATAACTTCATAGCATTTTCCATTTTATCCACAACCAATTTTATTAATAATTCTTCTTCAGATTCCGGAAATTCGAATAATAATTCATCATGAATTTGAAGAACCATTTTTGACTTCATTTTTTGTGCTACTATTTCATTATGAATGGAACACATGGCCAGTTTGATCATTTCCGCTGCCGAACCTTGAATTGGCATATTTATGGCCATCCTTTCTGCAGCTTGTCGTTTAAGACCGTTATCAGAATTTGCATCCCAAACAGGACGACGACGGCCTAACATTGTTTCCACAAATTTATCATTTCGGGCTTTTTCCAAAGTGGAATCTATATAATTCCTGATACCTGAATATTGATCAAAATAAGAATCTATTATAGCAACCGCTTCAATTCTTGGAATCCCTAATTCCTGGCTCATTCGAAAGGGGCCTGCCCCATACATGATCCCAAAATTCACAACTTTTGCCGTTTGGCGCATTTCCGGTAGAACTGAATCTAATGGGACATTAAAAACATGGCTTGCTGTTCGTGAGTGTATATCTTCGCCATTCTGAAAAGCTTGAATCAAACCTTTATCTTGACTTAAATGTGCCATCACTCGAAGTTCTACTTGAGAATAATCTGCAGAAAATATTTTCCAACCAGATGTTTTTGCTCTAAATGCTTTCCGAATTTCCCGACCCTCTTCTTTTCTGATTGGAATATTTTGGAAATTTGGGTTTGTACTAGATAACCGTCCCGTTGCAGCTATGGTTTGATTAAATGTTGAATGAATCCTTCCTGTTTCATCATTCACTAATTCTGGTAGTGCATCCACATAAGTGTTTTTTAGTTTATTGTATTTCCGGTATTCTAAGATATGTCTTGGCAATTCATGCTGATTTTTTAATTGTTGTAAAACTATTTCTGCTGTACTTCGTTTCTTGATCTGGGGTAATTCCAAAATATCAAAAAGAATATTCGCCAACTGCTGGGTAGAATTAATATTGAATTCTGTTCCTGCTAACCGATGAATATCGGATGTGAGTGCATCCAATTTTTTTCCCAAATCATCAGACATTTCCTTTAAAAAGTCCAGATCCACAAATGTACCTTCATATTCCATTTCAAGAAGAATAGGGATCAAAGGTACTTCAATAGTGGAAAAGAACTCATAGAGTTCTGCTTCTTTCAATCTGTTTTTAAATAATTCAGTGAGCTGAAAAACAATATCTGCATCCTCTATCGAAAAAAATGCTGCTTTTTCTATGGGCACCTGATCTATTGTGATCTGATTTTTTCCCTTTCCAACCAACTCTTCAACTGGCACCATTTCATAATTGAGATGTTCTAGACTCAAGGTATCTAACTTTAATGACCGGGCAGCCGGATTCAGTAAATGAGCGGCAATCATAGTGTCAAATTCAATCCCTTTTACCGTTACACCACATCGCTTGAGAATCAATGAATCATATTTGATATTTTGGCCAGTCTTATAGATTGAGTCATCTTCAAGAATAGGTTTTAATTTTTCCAGGACAATTTTTAGGTCGTTTTCTCCGAAATTATTTTTTTCTTTCTCCAAATATTGAATTGGTACATACCAGCCGGAATCTGCTTTATTTGAAAAACTCAATCCAACAATGTCTGCCTTCATAGCGTGAATTGATGTTGTTTCAAGAACAAAGGAAAACCATTTAGATATTTTCAATGATTTCACAAGATCGTTTAAACTCTTTTCAGTCAGGATTGTATTATAATTCTTCTCTACATTGTCCTTTTTTATCTTCACTTCAACATTGGATTCAGCGACCAATTGTTTTAAGATAGCATGAAATTCCAATTCAGTGAATTTGTCAGTACATGCATCGATATTTATATCTCGTTTCTCTAATTCACCCACGCTACAGGATAGTTCCACATCAGTGAGAATTGTAACCAGTTCTTTACTTAATATGGCATTTTCAACACCATCTTTTAAACCATTGTGAGCTCGTTTATTGGTGACTTTATCCGCATTCTCTAATGCGCCTTCTAATGATCCATAGGATTTGATTAGTTTTACTGCTGTTTTTTCTCCCACCCCTGCCACACCGGGCACATTATCAGAACTGTCGCCCATGAGTCCCAAAAGATCGATGATCTTATTGGGTGGTACGCCCCATTTCTCTTCTACTTTAGCAGAATTATATATAATGGGATGAGGTGTTTTTCGAGTTCCCGGTGCAAACATAAAGATATGGTCATTCATGAGTTGCATAAAGTCTTTATCGCCGCTCACAATATAGGTATCTAACCCTTCTTTTTCAGCCTGGACTGCCAATGTACCGATGATATCATCTGCTTCCACACCTGGCTTTTTTAAAACGGGTAGATTCATGGCTTCTAACATTTCCCAAAGATGGGGCAATTGAAGTTGCATTTCATCAGGCATGGGTGAACGGTTTGCTTTGTACTCCTTGTACATATCATGGCGAAAGGTTTTTTCTTTGGAATCGAAGGCACAGGCAATATAATCAGGATTTTCAGATTTTATGATTCTCAGCACTTGATTTACAAAACCAAAGAGTGCGCTGGTATGAAGTCCATAACTGGTAATAAGTGGATTTCTAATCAACCCAAAATGAGCTCGATAAAGGAGTGCATATCCATCCAGTATAAAAAAGCGTTTCCTGTTTGTTTTATTGGAAGACATAAGCAAAAAAATTACGGTACTCTTCTCTCCTGTACCACTCACATTTTATATAAAAAAAAAGCCCCGTCCTTCAACAAACTCAGGATTAGGGGCTTTTTAATAATCAGATAGAATCTGATGTGAGTTACATCATGCCACCCATGCCACCCATGCCACCCATACCAGGATCTGGCATTGGAGGCATTTTATCATCTTCTGGTACATCTGTAATCGCAGCTTCGGTTGTCAGAATCATCCCAGCAATAGATGAAGCATTTTCAACGGCAACACGTGCTACTTTTGCAGGATCGATGATACCAGCTTCGAACATGTTCACATACTTATCACTTCTTGCATCATATCCAAAATCGTCTTTCCCTTTGCGAACTTCTTGAACGATAATAGATGCTTCTACACCAGCATTTGAACAGATCTGGCGAATGGGTGCTTCCAAAGCACGACGCATAATATCCACACCTACTTGTTGTTCACTGTCAACTTTCACATCATCCAAAGAAGAAACTGAACGAAGAAGAACCACACCACCACCAGGAACAATCCCTTCTTCAACGGCGGCACGGGTTGCATGGAGTGCATCTTCCACACGTGCTTTCTTTTCTTTCATTTCTACTTCCGTTGCAGCACCAACATTGATTACTGCAACACCACCAGATAATTTTGCGAGGCGTTCTTGCAGTTTTTCACTATCATAGTCTGATGTTGTTTTATCAATCTGAACTTTGATCTCTTTGATCCGTGCTTTAATGGCATCTGCAGATCCACCACCATCAACGATGGTTGAATTATCTTTATCAGAAACAACACGTTTTGCTGTTCCTAAGTAATCGATATTTGCATTTTCCAGTTTATAGCCGGCATCTTCAGAGATAACGGTTGCGCCAGTTAATACAGCGATGTCTTCCAGCATGGCTTTACGACGGTCACCAAAACCAGGTGCTTTCACAGCCAATACTTTGAAAGTACCGCGGAGTTTGTTTACCACTAGTGTTGCCAACGCTTCACCTTCAATATCTTCAGCAATGATAACAACGGGTTTACCAGTTTGAACCACTTTTTCCAATAAAGGAAGTAGATCTTTCATATTGGAGATCTTTTTATCGTGGATCAGGATATATGGATCTTCCATTTCCGCATCCATAGATTCAGAATTGGTCACGAAATATGGAGAAAGATATCCACGGTCGAATTGCATTCCTTCAACAAATTCAAGGAATGTTTCGGCTGTTTTGGATTCTTCAACAGTAATCACACCATCTTTTCCAACTTTTTCCATAGCTTCAGCGATCTTATCACCAATCTCTTTGTCATCATTTGCAGAAATAGTTGCAACTTGAGCGATCTGCTGCGCATCCGGCAAGTCTTTAGACTGACCTTTGATGGCTTCCACAATCGCATCACGTGCAGCATCGATGCCACGTTTGATGGACATGGGATTTGCACCGGCGGTTACATTTTTAATCCCTTCGGTAATGATAGATTGTGCTAAAACAGTTGCTGTGGTAGTTCCATCACCCGCAACATCGGATGTTTTGGAAGCAACTTCGCGAACCATTTGTGCACCTATGTTCTCAAGATTGTTCTCGAGTTCGATTTCTTTTGCAACGGTAACACCATCTTTGGTAACAGTTGGTGCACCGAATTTTTTCTCAATGACGACGTTCCGTCCTTTAGGTCCCAGCGTAATTTTGACCGCATTGGCCAATTTATCCACACCAGCTTTTAAAGAATTACGAGCGTCTAGAGAATATGCAATGTCTTTTGCCATTTTTATTGTCTCCTTTATAATACGGCTAAAATGTCGCTTTCGCGCATGATTACATAATCCGTGCCTTCAAGAGTAATCTCAGTTCCAGAATATTTTCCGTAGAGAACTTTATCTCCTGTTTTCACAGTCATATCTACAATTGTGCCAGCATCACTGGCTTTGCCTGGTCCAACAACAACAACAGTTCCTTGTTGTGGTTTTTCCTGGGCAGTATCAGGAAGAATGATTCCTCCAGATGATTTTTCTTCAGCTGCATCAGGATCCACAACAACGCGGTCTGATAATGGCTTTAGTTTTAAACCCATTTCATAAACTCCTTTATGTGTTTATCTTTGTTTAATTAAAATATTTCTTAAAAGTGGCGGCGAATGTACCGTATAATATGTTTTATTTTCAACAATTAAGATAATATCTCAAACTTCATATAATGTATACAAAGAATGTACCAGAATGACTTATAATTCATTTTGTGAGAACACGGTAAATAATAACGCCAATATGGCATATACTATAATTATTTCCCTGTTGATCCAAACCCCCCCGTTCCTCGTGGTGTTTCTGTCAATTCGTCTACTAACTGAAATTGGATGGGACTTCCATCCATAGCAACCAATTGAAAAAGGCGTTGCTTTTCTTCCACAGTATATGGCTCCAATTTAATATTATCCACAGCAGCCATGATTTCACCTCTATAACCCGCATCGATGAGCCCAATAGAATTACATAGCCGTAGTGGCGTTTTGGCAATACTTGATCGCGGCATTAATAGATACGGTTTATTTTCCATATTCTCGCAGGCAATACCCAAATGGATTAGGGTAGTCTCCCCAGATTCAATAGTTTGTTCCTCGATTACAAAAAGATCAATCCCCGCATCACCATCGTGAAAATGGCCATGGGTTTCGTAAAGTGACTTTACAGTATCATCAAATGGTTTGATTTTTAATTTCATTTTTATCTTTATTTGTTAAGAGTTTTTTTAATAAATGGATATGTTCAGGAGTTGATCCACAACATGCGCCAATTACGGAGGGAGAAAGATCTAAATAACTTAGCATAGCTTCTCTAAAATTATCACTATTTATTAATTCAAAATAATCATTATCGAAATCGGTTTTCCCTAAATTCGGGTAAACGCCCCAATCATTTCTCCAAAATGTTAAGAAGTTATCAATCCCTTTATGAATGGTTTCAACTCGATTGCAATTAATCAGTAAACATGAAACTGAATATTTTTTTATCAGGTTCACTGTCTCTTCTATGGATTCACCATTTCGAATTTGATTTCCATTTTTCAAAATAAGACTCACCCATAGATTCATTTGAGCATTTTGACTCATTTCCAACGCAATTTGGATTTCTTCTAAATGCCCCATCGTTTCGAAAATAAGGTGATTGATGCCTGAATTATTGAACCACTCTATGACTTCCCCATAGGTATCTTGCGCAGCACCTTTTCCCGGGAATAATTCTGGAGAGTAACAATCGTCTATGGATGTTATAGATCCTACAATTTGTGTAGAATCTCCAGCGGCAATCTGTGCCATTTCAACTGCCGATCTTAAACTATCATGGGCTCGTTCTCTTGCTCTTTGGGGAGAATAACCCGCTTTTTGGTAAGAATAACTCGTTGTCCGAAATGTATTTGTCGTAATAATATCTGCGCCAGCTTTGATATAATCAATATGAATATCCTTCACAATGTTTGGGTGGGTCACATTGGCATCAGCTGACCATAAAGGCAGGGGAATATCCACATCGCGTTTTGCTAATTCTGTTCCCATCGCCCCGTCTAATATTTTCGGTATAATTCGTTTCATTATTTTGAGCGCTAGGTGCCTTCCTTCCAAGTTTTAGTGTATTTTTCCTGTTCATCTGTTGGTTTATCTAAAATAATTCCTTGTGATTCCAATGCGATTCTGGCCACATCATTATCAATCTCTATGGGAACATTATAAACACCTGATTTTAGATCGTCACCACGCTTTGCTAAATATTCCACGCAAAGTGCCTGTACTCCAAAACTTCCATCCATTATTTCAATGGGATGCCCCTGTCCCGTTGGCTGCGCTAAATTCACTAATCTCCCTTGGGCCAATAAAATAATATTTTTACCATTTTTCATGGCATATTTTTCTACGTTAGTAAGAATAGTTTCTTTTGATTCAGATTTTGATTCAAGGGCGTCCAAATCGATTTCATGATTAAAATGGCCAGAATTTGCAAGGACAGCCCCATCTTTCATTTGGGAAAAGTGTTCTCCGGAAATCACATGTTTATTCCCCGTTGCTGTGATAAAAATATCACCATGTGATGCTGCATCCTTCATGGACATAACCCAGCAACCGTCATAAGACGCTTCCAATGCTCGATGGTACCCGGAAGACGACCCTTTATTTGTCGTGGCAGATTCAATAACAATCACCTTGGCACCCAAGCCTTTTAATCGATTTGCAATTCCGCGGCCGCACCAGCCATACCCCACCACTACAACTGTTTTCCCAGCAATCAGTGTATTCGTTGCAGATAATATTCCTTCAATGACACTTTGGCCGGTCCCGTATCGATTATCGAATAAATATTTTGAATGGGCATTATTAACGGCCATCACCGGCACCTTTAATACACCATCACTGTGCATTGCTTCTAATCGTAAAATGCCTGTTGTGGTTTCTTCACATCCTCCAATGACATTGTCCAAAGCTTCTGCATGTTTTGTATGAAGTAAATAAATTAGATCGCAGCCATCATCGATGGTTATTTGAGGTTTAGATGCAATTACAGATTCCAGACAATTATAATATTCCGCTTCTGTTTGGTTTGCCCAGGCAAACACATCCATTTCTTCAGCTAATGCTCCCGCAATAGAATCATCAGTTGTGAGTGGATTGCAAGATGCGGCGGATAGATGTGCTCCACCTGCAACCAATGTTCGCAATAAGATTCCGGTCTTTTTCTCAAGATGAAGCGCGACACCAATATTTATTCCCTGAAGAGGTTTCTCATTTTCAAATCGTTGGCGAATTGAAGCCAATACTGGCATATTACTTTCAGCCCATGATAAACGTTTTTTCCCTTCCGTTACCAATGAATGAATCTCCATTCTACTTATTTTTTCAAAACCCATTTTTGCCAAATTAAATACACCACGCATCCTATGAAGAGGAAAGCTAATCCCCATACGGGTAAAATACTACCTTGTGATAAGTGGAATTGTATCACACCCCAACTCACATAAATTGCACTCAATACATAAACGACGGGTACAAATGGGAAAAAAGGTGTCCTATAAATATTTTCATTTTCTTTAGGAGTTAAATCTGTTTTATTCACCTTTAATAATGTAGATATCGACAATGCAGAAAACATGATCATGACCACCGTAGATGCATCTACCAAACTTTCGATATCCAATACGAACATAAGTACAATTGTCCAAACTGCCTGAACCAGAATAGCATTTATCGGAGTTTTGAATTTGTTGTGTACTTTACCGGTAAATTGAAAAAACACACCTTTTTCACCCATGGATTGAATTACTCGTGCACCAGCCGTTTGAATGGTAATGGATAAAGAACTGGATACACTGACGAAAATCAAAATAGATAAAAAGTGTGTCCATTTTTCTGCTCCGACAGCTTTCAAAGCAATTAAAGGTGCCATTTCTTGTCCCTGGATTCCAGATAATCCGGTCGCTTTTAGAAAAGATAAATTCACAATCACATAAATGATGGTTGTAAGGACTGTTCCACCAATCAATGCCATGGGGAGAGTCTTTCTTGGGTTTTGAATTTCGCCACCGATATAACCTGCCACATTCCAGCCTGTATAGGCAAAAAATATGGGAATCAAGGCACGGGAAAAGCCCATGAATGGATTATCCCTTTGTATAACTGTACTTGATGATGGCATAACTGTACTTTCTCCACCAAATAATAGAAACACCATGAGAAATATTCCGACTATTTTGAACACGGTAAGGATGGATTGAAAACGGGAACCAACCTCCACTCTTAAACAATGAATCCCGGAAAAACCCAACACCAAAATTGTGGCGAGCATTGGAACGGGCAGTACCATTGATCCTGGAAAGAACTGTTGAAAATATTTCGCAGAGAAAAGTGCCAAAACTGCAATGGATCCTGTCTCAAAAATAACGAGACTCATCCACCCATACAAAAATGCAGGAAACGGACCATAAACCTTATGTAAATACAAAAAATCTCCACCGGTTTCAGGAAATCGAGTGGATAATTCTGCAATGGCGAATGCACCCAGTAATGCCATGAATCCACCACCAATCCAGGCCATGATCAAGGTAAAATCGTTAGGGACGGGCGCTGCAGCGTATCCTGCCAGCAGAAAAATCCCTGAACCAATCATATTTCCAGTGACCATTGATGTGGCATCAAATAGCCCTAATACACGCTTTGGCGATGACATGCTAGTATGTATTACGATTTATAAAGATTATATACCAGAAGAAACCAACCAGCGATAAGACAAAGTCCACCGATGGGCGTGATTGCTCCAAACCATCGTATATTGGTAAATACCAACAAATAAAGACTCCCGGAAAAAATGACGATACCAGCGGTGATGAGAGTAGCAGGTATTTGAATGATATCTTGGGAAACCTGGAAACCAATCGCACCAATTATTAATAGTCCAAGCGCATGGTACAAATGATATCGAACACCGGTCTCAAAAATAGCAAGATCTTCTTGCGAGACTTTAGATTTTAAAACATGGGCACCGAATGCGCCTAGTAAGACGGCTAATCCAGCCAGGGATGCCCCAACAATCAGCCAGGTTTTCATCTATGGTTCGGAACGCTGGATCACAGTCCGCATGGGAAATGGGATCTCGATACCTTCCTCATTGAAACGTTTATGTAGTTTTTTGACAAACGCATGAATAATGGGGTTCTGATCACCGTATTTATTCCCACGGAAATAAACCATGAAATCAATACTAGATTGCCCAAATCCTCTAAACTTAAATGATGGTGTCGATTGTTTATTCATTTCATTCATATTTTGATGGAGATCGTTGGCTACTTCCATCACTACGCGTTCAACCACATCCAAATCAGAATCATATCCAACTCCCACTGGAATCTTCACTGAAAAGCTGGGATCACCACTGTCATAATTCTTGATGACAGCTTTGGACAATTTCGTATTTGGAATATGAATTATATTGTTTGTCCGCTCAAGCATTTTCGTATTCCGCCAGGTAATATTTTGTATATATCCCATTTCACCAGAATCTAAACTAACAAAATCGCCTGGTTGAACTTTTTTACTCAATAAAATATGGAGACCGGCAAATACATCAGTAAGTGTATCCTTGAGTGCAAGAGAAACAGCCAAGCCACCAATACCCAAAGCCGTGAGCATCGGCGCGATTGAAATGTCTAAAGCATCCAAAATAACGAGAAGACCAATACTGTAGACCGTGATCCACACAAAATTGGTAAACATAGTCGTTGATGGGAATCCACCTCCTTGTTTTTTTGACCAGAGATCAAGTAAACCAACAATTAATTTTGCGGATGCATGTGTGATAGATGCCATCAAGATAATAATCAGGAAGTTGGAAACATACAGTCCAAAAGGTTCAGCAATTTCAACATCACGGAGCGCCAGAGATAATGCAGCCCAAAAAAACCAAAGAACAATCTGTGATTCAACTGCATGCAGAATTATGTCGTCCCCTTCCCATTCAGACCTTAAAGCTGCTTTTTTAAGGCGAGTATGGACAACCTGTTTAAATATCATTCCCAACACTATACCTATAAAAACGATGGTCGCAGGTATAAACCAGGTATTCATTAGCTGATTCGACTGGATTAATTCAAAAATATCATTCATTTTAATCAAACTTCACAGACACTAGCTGTGAAATTCCCTTTTTCTCTTGAGTTACACCATACATGTAGTCGGCAATTTCCATAGTTAGTTTATTATGGGTTACAATGATGAATTGGGTTTCATCACAAAATTTGGAAAGAACCCGAGTGAATTTATGAATATTCACATCATCTAACGGTGCATCTACCTCATCCAAAATACAATACGGGCTTGGTTTAACTTGGTATATCGAAAAAAGAAGTGAAATCGCCGTTAGCGCTTTTTCTCCACTGGATAACAATCGTAAGGATGTATTTCGTTTGCCAGGCGGTTGGGCCTCAATTCCAATATCTGCTTCAAGCGGATCAGGATCCCCAACTAATTTTAATGAAGCAGTGCCTCCTTCGAAAAATAATTGAAATAATTTTTCAAAATTTGTCTTAATCATATCAAAAGTTTCCTGGAATCTTTTCCGAGCCACTTTATCAATTTTGCGAATAGTTTCTCGAAGATTTTCTTCAGATTCAACTAGATCATCTCTTTGGGTCAACAATATTTCAAGTCGTTCATTTTCTTCATCATGTTCATCCTGAACAGCCATATTCACTGGACCAATATTTTCTAAAGTCCTTTGAACTTTATGGATCTCTATTTCCAACTGTTCTTCAGAATCATCAACGATCAATTCGTTTGGAACATTTTTATTATATCTATCACGAATTCTTTCTTCAACCAATCGAATCATTTGATTTGTTTCAGTTGCATCTAATTGGGCATTTTTCAAATCTTCAAGAATCTGTTCACGATTTTTTTGTTCCGCAGCAATACGAGCCTGCACTTCTTCAATATTTTGGTATGTTTCACGATAAACAGATTGTTTTAAGTCTAAGATGGATCGCTGTTTCTGAATCTCAGCATTCAATATTTGTAATTCTTTTTCACCATCCATTATTTCTCTATCCAAATCTATTTTTCTTGCTTGAAGATCTCCAACTTCAGCTTTTATTCTTTCTTGTCGGATATTTAATTCATCTCGAGATTCATCACCAGAAGATTTCTTAAACTTGAGTTGATCACTCCGAGTCTGCAATTCGATTAAATTAATCCGTATATCTTGTACTTTTTGCTGGTAATCGTCCCGTTCTTTTCTGGCTACCAACATGTTCTCATTTAATTTTTCCACTTTCGATTGAAATGAATCAAGAGTTTTCTGTGCTTTATCCATGGTAGGTTGAAGCAACTTCAACGCTTGACTAGATTGTTTCAATAATGATTTAGTTTCTTTTAATTCCTGTTTAGCAGACTGAATCGCTTCAAAAGCCTGTGTTTGTTGGAATTCATTTCGAATTGATTCCGTCTCAAGTAGAGATAAAACTTGGGCACAACTTTCTACCGCGTGAAGGTTTTCTTTTACTTCGGAATGATTCGATTGAATTTCATCAAAAAGTGTTTTTGATTTATTATTTAATTCTTTTTCTTTATTCAAAAAATTCTGCAGGTCAGTTGAAATGGAATCCAGTTTTTTCTGACGACCCATCAAATTGCCATGCTCGGAAACTTGACGACTCTTAAGAATTAAATCACTTCCAGAATAGGCGCCGGAAAGATCAACTAACCCCCACCCTTCAAAGTCCTTGGATTGAAGTGACTTTTGTAAATCAGTTACAATTAACAGATTACCTAATAAATAATGAGCTAAAGGTTCCAATTCTTTACTCGTTTTTACCAAATCAGATGCACGCTTTATTACCAATTTATTTTTTGGAATGTTTTTCAAATCTGTCTTCAGTTTTGTCGCTTCTTTTAATGGGATTACTGTAAAATCACCCGCTTGGTTTTTCCTGGCTTTTTCAAGTGTCAAAATAGCTTCTTTTTTATTTGTAGCTATTAAGCAATGGGATAAATCACCCAATCCAGATTCTAAAGCATCGCGAAATTCTTCATCTACTTGGAACATATCTGCTACAGTGCCTAAAACACCTGGAAACAATCTCGGATTCTCTAAGACATATTTCGCCCCTTCAGGAAACCCTTCCCTTGACTCTAACAATTCACTGTAAAATTCACGTTGTCCTGTTAAGGATTGAATCTGTGCAGAAACAGCATGCTTTTCTTCTGAAATAGAATCTTGATCACTTTTTAATAATGTAAGTTTAGAATCTGATTTTTTTAAATTTGATTTTGAAATTGATAGATTTTTTTCAGCTTCTTTTTTATTTCTTTTTAATTCGGCTTGACTATTAGAATGTGATTTTTCTTCATTTTGCAAATCTGCGATTACCTGCAATAACTTACCAACGGCAATCTCTTTATCATCGACCAAAGCTTCTGTTCTATCAAATAAGGATCTGTCATTTGCAAGTTTACGTTGCAATTCCCATCGATCATTCTGAGCATCATCTAATTTCTGAACAGTTTTTTGGTATGAAATATCTACTTTATCAAATGCATTTTTTTCCATTTTGTAGGATTCCAATTTTGCATCGATTGATGGGACCAAATCTCTCATTTCTTTGTCAAAATCAAGGCTTAATTGTTTCAAACTATCAATCTTTGAACCGTTTGCCCCTCGTTCTCTCTCTAGGCGGTCCACAGTTAATAAGGAACCACGCCCTTGTTCGGTCCAAACAAGTATCTTATTTCTCAATGATTCACGTTTATCATTCATATCAGACATGACTGATTGCATACTGTTTAATTCAGTTCCCTGTGATTTATATGCAGTTTGAAATTGTTCAAGTTCTTTTTCGTGTTTGGATGATTCGGATGATTTAGATTCTCTCAAATGTTGGAATTCTTCAATTCTTGCCTGAAGTGGTGCTACTATAGATTGATACCTGTGAACCTGGAGAAATGCCAATTCAAGGTCCTTTATTTCAAGTGTTTCGGTTAAGGTCGCATGGCGTTTGAATCGTTTGAGTTGCAGCCTCAGACTATTCACCCTTTGTTCCACTTCTGCAATGATATCCCTTATCCGTTCTAGATCAGTCCGTGTGGCTTCAAATTTTCTTAATGTGGTTTTACGTTGGCTTCTATATTTATGAATTCCAGCAGCTTCTTCAAACATTTTCCTGCGATCATCACCCGTTTCTGATAGGATCTGTTCAATCATTTTCAATTCAATTACAGAATAGGCATCAGCGCCCATGCCCGTGTCTACGAAAAGATCCATAATATCTTTCAATCTACATTGGGTTTTATTTAGATAGTATTCAGATTCACCACTACGATATACCCGTCGAGCAATTTCGATATCATTATATTCTAAAGGAAGTTTACCAGCATTGTTATGTACAGTCATGGAAACTTCACAAACTCCCAGTGGTTTTGTCCCATCGGCACCATTAAAGATTACATCTTCCATTTTCCCACTTCGAAGTACGCTGTATTTTTGCTCACCTAACACCCACCGGATGGCGTCAACAATATTAGTTTTACCACAACCATTTGGACCCACTACGGTGGTAATCCCTTGGCCGAGTTTCATGACTTCCTTATTGGCGAAAGATTTAAAGCCATGCATTTTTAGTTCAGATATATACATGAGTGCTGGTAAGAATGTGGTCGATGAATTTACAGGAATTCTATCCAGAATTCCACAGGGAGATTATAACTAAAATACATATAATGAAATAATTTGGGCATAGTTGAAAGTTGATTTTAACCAGGAGGCCACCCAAATGTTCGCCCGCCCATTAAATGTAAATGGATATGAAAAACAGTTTGTCCACCAGCTTCATTACAATTAAATCCCGTTCTGTAACCTGCTTCGGCGATTCCTTCTTGTTTTGCCAATTCTGAAGCAGTTCGAACCAATTCTCCCACTAATTCATTATGTTTCGTTTCCAACTCGTTCAAAGTGGGAATATGGATTTTTGGGATAATCAAAATATGGGTTGGAGCAGCCGGGTTAATATCCCTAAATGCGAGAAGTCTTTTATTCTCAAATACTTTGTCTGCGGGAATATCCCCGGAAATTATTTTGCAAAATAAACAATCATCCATGATGCCACCCTAATCAAATAGTTCATTTAAAACAGCCAAAGAATTTAAGGCTGCTGTTTCTGATCGCAGGCGTCTTCCTCCCAAATTGTAAAATAATACGCCAGCATTTTTCATTTGCCCAATTTCATTTTCTGTAAAATCTCCTTCAGGCCCAATAATCACGGTGACATTTTTATCTAATTCCAATTCAGATAATGATTTGTCTGCACCTATAAGCCCGGAAATAAACTGTCCATCCGAATTTTTCAATAATTTTTTCATATCTATTGGCTCATGCAGCATTGGGAACCGACTTCTGCAACACTGCTTTGCAGATGAAATAACAATCTTTTGGCTTCGTTCAAAATTCATAGTTTTTTTTACACACCGCTCGAGTGTCAACGGCTGAATTTTATTCACACCTAATTCAGTGGCTTTTTCCAACAGCAGTTCAAATCGGTCTCGTTTGATCAGAGCCGTTGCTAAGTTAACTGAACATTTGTTTTCACCTAAATCAGGTATTGATTCTTTGATTGTTCCAGAAATATTATTTTCGATGGATTTTATTTTAGCATGGTATCCTATACCTGCTCCATCCAAAAGGCAGATTTCATCTCCCTGTTTTAAGCGAAGGACTCGGGAAGCGTGGTTAGATTCGGCTTTGTCTAATTGAAATGTGCTCCCTTTAACATTAAGAGGATTCACATAAAAGGCTTTATCCGGGATCACTTTGCACGGCGATTGAAAGACAGGTGGATCAGAAAACCGGAATAATCTTTTCTACCATCTGTTTCTTTTTTTAAAGGTAAATATTCAAGTCCAACCATGACCATAACAGATGATTGTCCAACTATTTTGAAATCGATACCCACTCCTAAAAATCCACCTGGAGTATATTGAATACCAGGGTTTTTCCATCGTTCACTGAAAGTTCCAAATTCCTCCCCATTAATTGTTGTAACCACGCCGCCTTTCATTGCAATAAAAGGCGAAAAATTGTTCTCAATTTTTCCTACAAAAGGATAATAATTCCCACCAACAAACACGGGAAGCATAACTAAGCTTTTACCACCTACTGATTTGTATTGCCCCGTATAATAATCATAAACGATTGTTTCATCTTCGGCTTTAATATCATAAAACCTTAGTTCACCATTTAATGCCAATTTTTCTGAAGCATGAACATAATTGCGCATGATGAACATGCCGGATCCACTGGAACCGATATCTAAGCCAAAACCATTGGCAACTTGGTCAAACTGTCCCAATAAAAAGACAGGAAATACAAATGTTAATAATTTATTCATAAGATAAAACCACTTTTCCAAACTGCATACTCGATTCTAAATATTCATGAGCAGATTGAATTTCTGATATTGGAAATATACGATCAATAACCGGTTTTATTTTACCTTCATTCAATAATGTAAACGCACCTTCAAAAGATGATTTTGGGCCCATGGTCGATCCCAAGATAGTTTGTTGCTTGAAAAATAAATGAGTCAAATTTAAATTGGCTTTAAATCCCGTGGTTGCTCCACAGGTCACAACACGTCCGCCTCGAGCAAGACTTTTCATAGAAATATTCCAGGTTTCTTGCCCTACATGTTCAAAAACCACATCGATACCCTTTCCATTCGTGAGCGTTTTTACCTCACCCAAAATATCATCTGTTTTGTAATTCAAAATATGGTCTGCACCCAATAAACCAGCTTTTTCACATTTTTCATTGGTTCCCGCAATTGCAATAACAGTGGCACCCAAAGCTTTTGCAATTTGGATTCCCATGCTTCCAACACCCGAACTTGCTCCCCAGATCAAAACAAATTCACCAGCTTCAAGATTCGCCCGACTCACCAACATTTGAAAAGACGTTTGGGCCACCAATGCGAATGATGCCGCTGCTTCGAAACTTAATTGATCTGGAAATGGAATGGCCTGGGATTCCTTAACAGTAATTCTTTCGGCATTCACGCCTTGACAATTCTCTCCCATGATACCCATTGATTTACATAAATTTTCTTTCCCTTTGTTACAAGAAGCACATTTCCCACAAAATATCAGTGGTTGGATCATTACTTTTTCACCGATCCTGCTTTTTTTCACACCATCACCAACCTCCGATATAATTCCGGCAGCATCGCTACCCGTTATTAATGGAAGAGGAACGCCGGGAATGCCTTTTCGGACCCAAATATCTAAATGATTTAGGGAAGTTGCTTTTATATCAACTAGAACCTGATTTACGGATAATTCTGGCTTTGGAATATCATCCCATTTTAAAGCGTCTGCACCACCATGCTCGTGAATCCGTATTGCTTTCATTTATCTATTTTCGCATCAATGCTAAATTGTCCAGGGCCCCGTAAAAATAATGTAAAATAAATTGTAAAATAAATAAAGGCAGATTCAGGATTTTCTCCTTCTGACAGATGATAAACGCCTGCGAGAAACATGGTTATCATAACAAATAAAGAAGCAAGCCGTGTTTTGAATCCAATCAGGACGAACAAAGTCATAACCCCTTCACTTACCGCTGCAAAAAATCCAAACAATACATGTCCAAAAGAAATTCCGAATATGGACAAAACTGCACCACCCAACCAATCCCACGTTTCTGTACCGGCGGTGACTTTATCCATACCGTGAAGACAGAAAAGATAAAATGACGGAATCACCCGTAAAATAAGTAAGGCCCAATCCTTGCCGCCAGCAAATAATTCTTCATTATTAAAAAGCATTTTCAAATTATTCATCTGGACTTTCCTCGAATTCTGCATCCTGGATATCCATTTTTTGTATTTTAGAACGAATATCTATTTTATGTTTTTTTTCTTTTATGGATTGGTTAAACTGAAAAAGAGAAAATAATGGCCCAGCAGATTTATAGAGCATATAAAAAATGAATCCTAAAAGGAGCCATTTTAACATTAGAATTCCGTAACAGGATTAAAAAATTTTGTCCCTGAAACAGGCTGGCGAATATATTTAATTACCTCTTTCAGGTCATCTTCATTATGAACAAAATCAATATTATTCGTATTAATAATTACCAAGGGTGTATCCTGGTAGCGAAAAAAATATTCTGTATAAACCTGGCTCAATGCATCAATGTATTCATAAGTGATATCCGTTTCCATTTCCCGGCCACGCTTAGCAATATTTTTCATGAGGGTATCCGTATCTGCTTGGAGATAAATCACAAGATCTGGTTTAATGATATTCCGTTCTAAAAGATTGGCTACCGTATCATATAGTTGCATTTCCTTTTCACCTAAGTTCAGGGATGCAAACAAGCGATCCTTTACAAACATGTAATCCGTGACAAGTAATTTTTGGAACATATCCACCTGTCGGAGTTCCTGCTGTTGGCGATATCGCTGTAATAAAAAGAATAGTTGGGTTTGAAAAGCAAAACGTTCCGGATCTTTATAAAAATCAGGTAAAAACGGATTTTCGTCGAATTCTTCCCGAACTAATCGAGCACTCAGTTCTTTGGACATCAAATTTGCTAGGCTGGTTTTACCGACACCGATCGGTCCTTCGATTGCAATATAATATAAATTTCTCAAGCCTGTGTCTCCATGCGATGGGATGTCACTATTGATGTATCGATACAATGATCAAGCAGATCATTTATGGTAATTTTTGAATGGGGAATTTTAAAGTGTGGTTCCAATTCAGCAAAAGGTATTAAAACAAATTTTCTAACACCCAACATGGGATGGGGAATCGTCAATTCATTTGTTTCCAATATTGAATCACCATGAAATAAAATATCAATATCAATGATACGTGGTGCGTTTTTTTCTCTTATCTCTGAACGTCCCAACATTTTTTCGATTCGTTTAATCACATCTAAAAATTCAAATGGTTTTAATGTGGTGGTACATTTTACCACAGAATTAAGGAAATAGGGTTGATCTAAATTGTACAAGGGTTCCGATTCATAATAAGATGATGATTCAATATCCAAAATATCAAAATTAATGGATAATCCCATGGTTGCCTGAGCGATATTGGATTCCCGGTCTCCCAGATTTGAGCCCAATGATAAATAAGCAGCAACCGGTTTCATTTATTTCTCACGCACTAATTCCACTTCTACTGTATCCAGGTTTGCCATAATCGGTGCATGAGGTTTTCGAATTTTAATAACAACCTTTTGGATCTTAAAATCTGCTAATAACTTTTTACAAATAGTTTGTCCTACCGCTTCGATCAAATGATAATCTTTTTGCATAAATATGTCGGTGATGATAGATACGGCTTCATTATAATTGATGGTATCTTTCAAATCATCTGTCTGCCCAGCGATAGAAAGGTCCGCATGCATTTCCACATCCAGTTCAAATATGCTATCCTTGTCCTTTTCAAATTCGTACACGCCGTGGCGTGCAGGAATCTTGAGATTTAATATGCGGACTTTATCCAATTATTTTACCAATTTATTTTTTGTTGGAGAAGGTGCCCGATTTGCCCTGAAGAGAAAACAAATTGGGAAAGATGTGAAAATTATTGACCATATCATAACTGTAAAATACAAAGATTCAATAAAGGTCACTTGCCAAATTATTCCCTTTTAGATTATTGGAGTCATTTCAAAATTTCCATATTATTTAAATACTGTAAACTCACTAAGGAAAATCACTCTGGATGAATCAAGCGACTGGTTCCCCCTCATGATTGAAGTGTATTACCCCAACCATAGTTGCCGATCCAAGCTCCGATATTGGATCGCTTCACTGATATGACCAGAATCAATCTTAATTTTCCCGTCCAAGTCAGCAATGGTACGGGATACTTTCAAGATCCTATCATAGGCGCGTGCAGACAACCCCAATTTATCCATGGCTGTTCGTAGAAGTTCACTGGACTCATTGTCTAACCCACAATGGGTTTTTAGATCCTGACTTTCCATTTGGGCATTTGCAAAAAGATTTCCAGATTTCTTGAATCTTGATAACTGTACTTCCCGGGCCTTTTGAACCCTCCCCTGAATATCTATGGATGGCTCTCCTTCTTCCTTATCAGCTAATTCTTGGAATGAGACCGCAGGTACTTCAATATGAATGTCGATCCTGTCCAAAAGCGGACCTGAAATTCGGTTCATGTATCTTTGGATCATTTGTGCTGAGCATGCGCATTCATTAGTTGGATCGGTGGCATACCCGCATGGACATGGGTTCATAGCAGCAACGAGCATGAATTGTGCTGGATATGTCAAGGTCAATGCTGCCCGAGCAATTGTCACCACACTATCTTCCAGGGGCTGTCGCATCACTTCTAACACATTCTTTTTAAATTCGGGTAATTCGTCTAAAAACAAAACACCATGATGCGCTAAACTTACCTCACCCGGTTTTGGAATAGTACCGCCACCAATGAGGCCGGCGTCCGAAATCGTGTGATGTGGAGATCGAAAGGGACGGATGCTGACCAACCCTAGCTTATTTAATAAAATACCGGCCACTGAGTGAATTTTCGTTGTTTCAAGTGCTTCATCAAGGGTAAGGTCTGGTAGGATGGTTGGAATGCGTTTGGATAGCATTGTTTTTCCGCTTCCGGGGGGACCCACCATGATCACATTATGACCGCCAGCTGCTGCTACTTCCAAGGCCCGTTTTACCTGTTCCTGTCCTTTTACATCTGAAAAGTCCCTTGAATAACTACTATGTTGTTTGAAATATGACTTCAGGTCCGTTTTGATTGCGTCTTTTTCAATTATCCCATTCAGGATATGGACCACTTCATTTAGCGATGAAGCACCTGCAACCTTTACGCCTTCCACCACGGATGCTTCCTTGGCATTCTCTTCAGGAACTATGATTCCGGGAATACCATTTTTCTTGGCACAAATAGCAATGGGAAGGACACCCTGGATTGGACGAATAGAACCATCCAATGCCAATTCACCCATCAAAAGGATCTTATTTATATAATCTTCACTCACCTCACCAATTGCTGATAAAAGACCAATTGCAATGGGCAAATCAAAGGCAGATCCTTCTTTTCGGATATCTGCTGGAGCAAGATTGACGGTAATATGTTTTCCAGGAAGTTTATACCCGCTATTTTGGATCGCAGCTGAGACACGCTCTTTGCTTTCCTTTACCGCTCCTTCTGGTAAACCGACTGTAACAAACTTTGGGAGTCGAGACCCTGTTATATGACATTCTACCTCAACAATATAGGCATCGATTCCAAGAATAGAACTGCTGAGGACTTTTGAGTTCAAATCAGAAGCAGGTGCTAAAATTGGAATAAACTAGGAAAGGGATAAAGATATAAAGAATTGAATCACGAAGTAAATAGAATAGAAAAAATGTAACGAGTACAGTCCAACCTTTTTCTCTAATGAGTTTTGTGAATCCACCTGCTCTATAAATATCCAGCCAACCATTAATAAATTTTGGCTGTGGAAATGGCATTAATCTTTTCCGGGTTTGATTTTTTCGAATTTAAGGTTTTCGTATTTTTGCCACATAGTACCGCCTGATGCATCGGCAAAGCGATAAGCGAATTCCAATGCTTCATAGAATGGTCGATTAGCGTATTCTCCATGAGAATAAAATTCATCGATCCATTCTGCCATTTCTGCTATAGTAACTTCCTTCAATTTATCAAAAATGCCATAGACCAATTCTGCTCGATTTTCGTAATACCATTCTGTAAAGCCAGCATACCCAACTGAGTTTTGAAGTTCAGTGTGTGTTTCATACACCTGGGTCAAATAAGAGAATAGGAATGTTTCTTTTTCATCAACAGACAAGGTTTTCCAATATGTAACCACCGGCGAAAGTTTACCTTCACCAGTTTGTGCGAACAAAATTGTTATGAGGAGAAATGGAATGAGTTTTTTCATAGTTGACTCTTTTTAGGCATCTTGGACGATTTAATTAGGTCAAAAATACGATTTTCAGTGATATATGGCTAATGCTAAACATCAGCAGGGTCAATCCAATCTCCATGAAAATCAATCAGTTGGATTAAGGCATCAACAGCAGATTCTGAAGGAATATTTTTTTCGATCACATCCTGGCCTTTATAAAGTGATATTTTACCGACTCCCGTCCCCACATATCCATAATCAGCATCCGCCATTTCTCCGGGACCATTAACAATGCAACCCATAATCCCAATCTTCAGTCCTTTCAAATGATCGGTCCGAGCTCGAATTTTTGCCGTCGTTTCTTGAAGATCAAACAAGGTTCTTCCACAAGATGGGCAAGAAATATATTCTGTTTTTGAGATTCTGGAACGGCTTGCCTGGAGAATACCAAATGCGGTTTCATTTACATAACCAGCATCATGGCTGGAGTCAATCCATATACCATCTCCGAATCCATCCAACTGAAGTCCACCCAAGTCTGTTGCTGAATAAAGAAGCAACTCATCCTGAGAACATTGGCGATAGGATCTTTTAACGATAATGGGATTTTGGATTGTTTTCTTCATGCATTCAATAAAAAATCGTCTTTGATCAGCATATCCGTGTTCGTTATTAGTATCTAAAACAAATATTGTTTTTTTAAATTGACTTAATTCGGCGATTAAACTTGAGGATATATCTGAACAAATATTTAAAAATGAAATTTTATTTTTATCAATCAACGATTTTTCATCAAGTGAATAAAATGAAAAATGTCTCTCTTTATCTTCCAATGATATATGGTTTTGGATTATTCCTAATGTGCCGGGAATTTCAAAATCAATGGAATTGTCTCCAATAAATAGAAAATCCACAGCTTGATCTGAAATTTGCCATTTATCTCGGTTTTCAGAATAAATATATCCAAATGGTATTAGATCGTGATATGTAATCAAATCTTTTCTTGACATATTACCAATGATGCGCGGCACCTCATCACCACCTATATTCATTATAGTATTTGTCTCTCGTTTTTTCCGGAAAAATGGGTCATATGGAATGGAATTGATTTCTGGAATCGGTTCATGATTCTTTCTGGCCTCATAGCGATTAACCAATAATTGAGCCACCGGAATTTCAGCTTCTGGCTCTTCCGTTAAAGAGACACGGATTGTATCACCCAAGCCATCTTCCATGAGTGTACCAATTCCAACAGATGATTTGATTCTACCATCTTCACCTTCTCCAGCTTCCGTCACACCAAGGTGAAGTGGGTAATTCATACCTTCAAGCACCATCGTTTTCACAAGCAATCGATATGCTTGAACCATGACCTGTGTATTGCTGGCTTTCATGGATAAAATGATATCGTGATATTTTTCGTCTTCTGCAATGCGAAGGAATTCCATAGCAGATTCCACCATCCCTATGGGCGTATCTCCATAGCGACTCATAATCCTGTCAGATAATGATCCATGATTTGTCCCAATCCGCATAGCGGTCCCGTACTCTTTACAGATTTGAATCAGTGGGATAAATCTTTCTCGAATACGATCCAATTTCTCTGCATAAGTCTCATCATTATAATCATGAATTTCAAATTTCTTTCGATCGGAATAATTCCCGGGATTTACACGAACTTTTTCAACAATTCTTGCTGCTACCTCCGCTGCATTCGGTGTAAAGTGAATATCAGCAACCAAGGGAGTATAATAGCCTTTCTCTCTCAATCCATCCCGAATCGCCTGAAGATTTTCTGCTTCTTTAACGCTGGGCGCCGTCACACGTACAATCTCACATCCTGCATTGATCATCCGGATTGATTGTTCAATGGTCCCGATCGTATCTAAGGTATCTGTGGTAGTCATGGATTGAATCCGGATCGGATTTTTTCCACCTACACCCACATTCCCAACCATAACTTCACGTGTTTGCCATCGCTGGTACTTTGTTAAACTAGGACAGTATGTTTGCATTAATGCCCTTGGTAAGGTTGGTTTAAATATTGTTTAGCTTTATTCATTGTAGACGAAAAATTATCGAGTTTCAAACATTTTTTGTAGCTTGATTTTGCTTCATTTCTATCATTCATCATATCATAAGTCATGCCTTGTAATAAATACGCATTTCCTAAAATAATATCCAACTCTGCTGTATATGAATTGATAGCTGAATTCAGAAATTCCAATGCATCTGAATATTTTTTTTGATGAAAAAAGAATAATGCTCTTTCATAATCAAAATAAGACCCATACCATTCTTTCTGGCGATGTGTAAGATTAGGTGATAGTAATTCTATATCTTCTATTATTGCCTTAATGTTTTGTGAATTTCCTATTCGAATCATGGATTCCAAAAGGAGAAGATTAAAATAATAATTTTTCGGGAAATGAGCCACCAGATCCTTGGAATGTTTAAAAGCCAGTATCGGTTCGTCTTCCACCCACAAATAGAGAAAACTGAGAATCCCTTTTGCCTCGATCCATGCCCAATCTCCCTCATTTGCAGCCATGGATATTTCATTCAATCCCGCCTCTCTGGATGCATCTAATCCATAAAGTTCAACAGCCCATTTTATTAAGATATTACTCATAGCGCTGTAATACTCTACAATTCCTATTGGAAGTCTAGCATCCTTTATTTCGGGTGATTTTTTTGCTACATTATCTATAATCGAAAATCCTTTATACGCACGAAAGAATGTCTTAAGCCACTTTTTCTTCCCCAAAGTAACACGAGCACTTAAGCTCAATGCAGATCCCCGGTAAAGCTGATAGGTTTGGTCGTAATCGAATCTGTCCACCAACTCTTCATATACAGGTTGAATTAATACAAGATCGGTTTCAAGCAAGATATTGGCTTCTTCAAAAGAATCATTTGCCTGACTTCGCACCCATCGGGCGGCAACCCAAATAAGATGAACACCCGGATGATCGGGATATTGGTCCCTGGCATTTGTCAGTATAGTAACAGCACTGTCAAACTCATAATTGTAGAGAGCATATACACCATCCTTAACGAGATGGTCTCCTTCATAGTAATCTTTTGAAAATAAAGTCGAAAAGAAAATAAGTGTAATTATACTACAACGTACCAATGGATATAATACAAATTAAATAGTTAAGAATAATTGAAGACTCATCCGCATTTGGCGGATCAGAACACGAATCAAAACTTGAAAAGGATTATTAACCTGGAGAAGACAAAATGAGCCATCCACGTGATTCATTATTATCCGGCTTGATATCAATACTTTTCTCCCAGGAAGCACGAGCTAATTGTTTTTCATTCATTTTCCAATATGTGATACCCATGCCCATATAAGCATTGGCATTGTTAGGGCTCAATTCAAGAACTTCCTGATAGGCAACCAGTGATTCGCTGTACATGGTTTTTTCCCGATAAAACTTTCCTAAAACTCCCATAGCACCTGAAAGCCAAGACGATGTGTTGTTATTGACAGAGAGAGCATTCTTAAACGCCCGGCGACCCATAGTCGGATTTCCTATCCTGTTATATTCAACGGCCAGGACATAATATGCCTGTGGCAGGAGATTCCGAACCACGGCATCATTCGGGCGATAGTGTAGGAGATCTTCCCATGAAGCAGCGGTTCTGCCCCATTCCTGTGCATTAAAATAACTAAGCCCTTGCATATATCGATAATCAGGGTTGTCTGGTTCAAGGTAAACGGCATCACTAAAAGAAAGTGCAGCATAGACATATTTACCCTGTTCAAAATATAAATCTGCCAATGAAAGATGAGGCTGAACATCTTTTGAATTGAGCTTAACAGCGCGCTGAAATGTTTTTTTAGCTTCTTCTACCCGACCAAGCCGTAAATGATTTTCACCAATCAGTTGAACAAAACCCGTTTGCGTTGGATATTTTTCAGAGGCTTCTTCAGATAAATTCAATGCCTCTGTATAATCACCAGAAGCCATTTTCTCACGAATAATAGTGATTCGTTGGGCTGGTCCATCTGGTGCTCTCTCTGAGGAAAGAGTAAGTATATCCCGACTCAGTTTTTTTTGTTGATCTGTTTGGACAAACATAGACATAGCTTCAATGGTTGCTCCATGATTTGGATCTATGTATAATGCTTCCTCAAATGCATTTTTTGACTTTTGATATTCACCCAGGGTTGAATATAATGATCCCAAGAAAAAATGTGCATCAGGATTTCCAGGATTTTTTCCAACTTCATGTAAATAAACTTCTTTGGCTGCATCATAATCACCATTGGCTTCGTAATGCATCCCTAACTGTCTTTGTACATATAAATTGTCAGGGTTAAGACGAGACTCTTTTTCAAAATCTTGCCTGGAAAAAAATGGTTTTGAATCCAAAGATACCATTTTCTTTTGAGGGTCTTCATTGTAATAATAACGTGTAGCTCGAGCTAATTCTCGATTGGACGCCTGGAGTTCACCCGTTAAATTGAATAATTCATCCGCATAAGCAGCCGAGTTTATACGAGAATTTTTATTAATCGTTGATGCGGATTCGATTGGCTCTGCAGTTGAAGACGATTCCTTTGGTTTTTTCTTTTTGGATTTCTTTTTCTTTCCAGATGATTTTTTCTTTTTGGATCCTTTCGTGGACTTCTTTTTTTTCTTTCCGGATGATTTCTTTTTCTTTTTCTTTTTCTTTTTCTTTTTCTTCTGTTGCTCAGCCGATTCTGCGCGCACGAATCCACTTTCTGAAATGGGCAGACTTCCCATCAGAATTAAACATATTAAAAGCCGGGTTAGGAATTTCATGAAGTCATATTCTCGAATTGCAGAGTGAAATTACACATTCTTACTTAATTAGAAAGCATTTTTTATAGGTCAATCCATCTTGATTTTATTTGGTTTTTTCCCAATGGATCTGTCCATACAAACAAAATCTGATCTTCCATCAATTCAAATTGTGGATAACCAATACCACGTCCACCGCCTAATGATTCAACATAAGAAATTTCTGATAAGGTGCCATTTATATCTATTTTTCTATAAACAATAGATGAATATTCTTCCTTGGCATCTAACCAGCTTGCCACAATAGTTTTTTCATCTAGCCATTCCAAGTCAACTCTTCCTTGGGAATCCCCTGCATCCACTCGAATTGGGTCAGAAAAGGTCTTACCTTGATTATTAGAGAAAGCAACGTTTATTTGGGATTCACCATCAGGAGCCGTAAACCATGCAATAGCGACTTTTCCATTTTTTGCTGCCAGTTTTGGTCCATTTACAGGACAACCTGGAATTATCCAGCCATCTTCATTTACTGGATAAGGGTTTTCCCATTTCCCATTTACTTTACGAAGAATATTAATATTTCGCACTTCAGATGGGGTGCGGTCGCGATAAGCGACTATGGTTACTTTCTCTAATTGGACAGCCGTAGTCGGGCAACATTCACACACCATAGCATCCAGGGAAATATCATGTCTTTGTTTGAAGTCACGATCAAATGATGTCGTGTAAAGATTCATATCTCCAGCACTTTCATGTCCATGTCCACCAGCCATTTCTCTTCCGTCTAACCACACCATTTCTAATTCATGAGTTTCATTTTTATAAAAGGATACAAACCCATGTTCTGCGTGTTTCCCATCACGGTGAGGTAAGATCGGTTCACTCCAAGTTTTACCACGATCAGTTGAATGAATGACTTTCACATCGTAATCATAGGTACTCTTACCACTCATTTCTAGCCAATGCGATACGAGAGTACTATCGTTTAGTTCAAAAATGGATGGAAAGTCTGCCCAATTAATAAAGAAATGATCTGAAGAATAAATGAGAGTTTTTACCAACCATTCGTTATTTGAGAATTCAGACCAAAACAAGCCAATAATTGTAGAATCGACTGGCTCAAACCAGGAGACAAGCAATCCATTTGATTCAGTTTTTGTTAAATGGGGATATCTACTCCCATTCCCAAAAGGTAGTTCGCCTGAATCTTGTTTTGAGCACCCGGCGATGGTTAAAAATAATATTATTATGAAATATTTTTTCATTTTTTTATTAAATAAGTTTTGCCAGCCCACCCGAGCGCTGCAAAATTGACTAGAATTTCACTATAGACTAGTATTTTATTTTCAAAATAAAAATTGATATAGGGTGGAATTACCATATCCCAAATAGGAATATCCCCTTTTTCTGGCTCTATCGGATAAATCCAATAATTAGTTTCAGAAAATGGATAAAGCCATTGAATGCCTACGGTTCTTGCGGTAAGCCAATCTGTTATTAAATGAAGCATTGCTCCTGCAAGAATAATCCTTGAACCTTTTTCAATGTCATTGCGTTTTTGAATTTTCCCAATTATTGCACAAATTGAGCAAATAACTATCCAAAAAATAGGTGTATGCAAAATACTGTGGTGGCCTGCAACAGTACTGGACCAAATTCCATCGATATCCGGAAGAATTGTTGAGAAAATTAAAAGCCAAACCCATTTCGACTCTTGTTTTGAAAATGTCCCCGCTAAATAGCCGGAAGCAATATGGGAATTAATAAACATAAAAAAGGGGTGGACTCCCGTCCCTAATTATTGATACGATTAATTCATCCCACCGATTTTACAACATCCTGGAAGCCTCTCGTAAGCAATGGGGTCAGCCAATGTTTCATTGGCTTGATATCCCAAACCTGATATGGCTTTTTCAATTTTAGATAAATCTGTTTTTTCTTTATCAAAAAACACTTTAGTTGTTTTGGTTTCCAAGTCAACGGCAGAATGAGTAACTCCTGAAACTTTTTTTAATCCCATTTCAATGGTTTTTTGACACATACCACACTGGATTGTTGGAGTATTCACAGCTACATTCACTTGCTCACCCCCACACCCAATCACCATAGTAAAGATAATTGGTATTAATATTTGGATCAATTTCATTTTAATTCCTTTTTTTAATAGTTTAGAATACAAAACCAATACCCGAATTTAAAATGGGCAGCGTGGACTTATTTCCTTTTAATGGCAGTTTAAACTCTATTCTTGCCATAATATTTTTTCTATAGATTACAAGAACAGGGCCAGAATGAACCGATGTAATCCTTTTTGATTTCCGAAAAGTAACATCCCACATGGTGAAAATGCCGGAATTTGTTTTATTTCTGTGAATTGGATGTAAGCCTATATTTCCATCGAATCCATAGCTCGGTTCGCCAATTGAATTCCTCCAGCCAAAAATATCATACATTTGATAAAACCTGGGATCTTCAGAACTGTATGAGATACTCAATCCTGTGCCACCCCTCCCTTCGATGGGTATCTTTAGCTGAGGTGTTATTCCCCAATTCTCAGTATAACCGGAATGATTTTGGTACTTTTTTATAGGAAGTGCGATAATTGGGGATCCTAAAGTTTTTCCATCTTCTAATGGAATTTTAAATGTAAACCTTTTTTCCCTCGATCTAGTGTATACACCTTCGAACCAGTTAGTAGAACTTACATTAGGACTATATTCATTTCGTATTTGGAATCCATAACCCCCACTCCACCTAGGCGCCATATCCATCACTGGCTGATGTGCCAATAACGTTGTTATCAAAAGTATTACTCTCATGACATATTCCAATTATCAATGAACCTTAGAATTGGAACTAAAGCAAAGGCAAAGAATACACCTACAGAATAAATTATACCCGAGATGTAAAACATTCGCCGATTAAATTGATCAGCAATATCACAAGCTGATTCCTCTTCCAAATCGCAAGCAACTTCTTTATTGTTTTGAAAAACGGAATACCCATTCAACAGTAAAAGGATCCCACCAGCGAAAAATATCCACTCTTTATTCTGGGAAATAGGAATCAATATGGGGAATGCAGAGACCATTCCTGAAACAGCAATCCCCCCTGCTAAAGTTGCTACCAATGCCGGCAATGCACAACAAATGAGCGTACTAGATGATGTAAAAAGTGATAAAATAGCAAAGATTTTATTTTTCATGGGTATTCTCCCCCACTTTATACTGTTGGGTCAACTTGCCATCAGGATTTAAATAATAGTCAAAAACTTCGTATCCTGAGCTTTTGATAATGTCGATTGCATCTTGGACTTTCTTTTCTTTCCCAGAGATCATAGCAACCTTAACATATTGATTATTCATATCAGCAAAAACTCCTTTCTCATGTCTTGTTTTATCTACCCAGTCTAGCTTAGACAGACCTTTTTGTAGACCAAATGCGCAGAATGAACACACCAACCCATTGACTGAAAATACAAGATCATTTTGATTAACAATAACGGTGGCTTCTTTGATTTTTATTGAATTTTCTGTTTGCGCATATAATGCAATACTTGCAGTTAAAGTGATTACATAAATTATTTTATGAAATATATTCATACCAAATCCTCTTCATATTTTTTGTTATAATAGCTTTTTGACCTATTCAAAAAGCAAGAATGAAACTAGATTTAGTTTAACAGATTAGTGGTATAATTATTTCCGGAGGATGTTGGTAAACAAACTTAATAGATGAAGGGAAAGAGTCATGCCAATGTTTAATAATTTGGTTGTTCTGGCACAAACTGATTTCTTCAAAGTCACAGGAGCCATCAGTCTGATTTAGTGGTGCACCCAAAAGAGGGAAAAAAGCACTCACCCTGCACTCAGACATCTCCATTGGGCACTCTATTGATTTCTCCATATCACAGCAGGAACTCCCATCTATTTCACAGCAAGGCATATCGCACCGCTCTATGGATAAAAACGGCGTTACACACATAAGACCCACAAGGACTATTGAAATGATGGAAATGTACTGTTTACTCATTTTTGATTTTACATTATTAAAATTATATTGTTTCAAATTATTTGATTATTTCACCAATTTAATCAATTCCCGAAAAGTCTCTCCTTCAGCTTTCTCTTGAAGGCTAAAAAGGAGCATTTCGACTGTGGTTAAGAATCCACCATTGTTTCGAATACGATCCAAGGCAATCTGATGATTATTAAAATTTCTTGATGCTACGGCATTAGTCACAATTTCAACATGTTCCCCTCGGTGTATTAAATCCCGTTCCGTCTGGTAAACACATACATGAGTTTCGATCCCCGCAAGAACGACACCATCACAGTTAGTCATGTAATTAGCCTTCAAAGAAAACCCAGCATCCGCAGCACAAGAAAAGGATGATTTTATAATGGGATTTGTATCCGGAAGTAACGATTTTATGGGTTCAACCGTGGACCCTAATTTTTCCGGAACTTGCTCTGTCAAAATGATTGGAAGATCAAATAATTGAAATCCTTTAATCAATATCTGAATATTCTTTAAAAAAGTTTCTTTTTCATGGATAACAGGAAATAATTTCTCCTGAACATCGATCACAACTAAATACGGGTTTTTCATAGGACTTTTCCTCCTATCAAGTCAGCCTGAAAAATTGATTTCCATTCGTTTATATCATCAGGGGTTTCCATCAAAACTACGGAAGAAAAGGTAATCGTTTCAGGAAAAGAAATATTCTCTAATTTAGATTCATCAATTTCATAATTCCCATAAGCTAGGCTCAAATGGGGATCAAATTCATAATGTCTATAGACGTTTAAATATTGGTCGATTTCTTTTTGGAGTCTGACCAGTGGTTCAGTTTTATCCACTTGGAGATAGAGAGTTTTCCACGGCGTGGGCCCGGTATTGACACCAAGCACATTTAAAGAAATCAAACCTAGCCCGCTAACACAATCTGATAAAAAAGAAAAAGTGGTTTCAGGGTCTGGATCCACCCTACCAAATAAAGTGATGTGAGAATCAAAGGATGGGGATTTAAACCGATAACAGCATTCATCAACTAGTTGTTGAATACTGGATTGGTCAGATGGATCTGGACAGAGCCAAATAGACCACCGATTAATCATTATTTAGTTAATTTTCGGATATCGTCCAGTTTTTTATTTGCTTCTTCCAACTGCTTTTCCGGCCCTTTTTTAGCAGGTTTTTTTGGCGGATAAAGAATATTTTTCTTTGCAGATCGCACATCCCGACTGACGATTGGATCTCTTGCCAACAATTCATCCAAAGCACCAATGTGGGTTCTTTTTCCATGTTTATTCAACGCACGAACCGCATTTCGCCGAATGTCTCGGGAATTATCCTTAAGCATATCTACAAACAGATCAACAGTTTTAGGTTTTGTTTTAACATATTTTGTCAATTGATTCACCGCTTCCGGCCGAGCATCCCATGTAGTGCCGCCATAGGAGACCAATTCTTTTAAGCGGTCATAATTCTTGTCTGTTACAACACTTCCAAAATAAGTGATTGCCGATTTTCGGATTACATCTGTATGGGAATCTGTGTCTAATAAAGCATCCACTTTT
>JABHKE010000182.1 GCA_018692355.1 Fidelibacterota bacterium | reverse complement strand
TTGCCTTCCACACCTTTCATAAAATAATGAGTACGTCTTTCAGAAACAGCACCCAATTCACAAAATGAGATCGCTAGAAAGTCCATTGCCTGTGCCAAATGCTCACCATGAAAATGGCCGGAATTGACTATATCACCATTTTCTAAAATAATTGGATTGTCACTGACACTATTGATCTCATTATCGATCATATTTGCTGCCCGTGTAAATCCATCCTTGGATGCGCCATGAATATGAGGAATACAGCGAAAACTGTATGGATCCTGAACAATACCGCAATTCGAATGAGATTTTACGATCTTGCTCCCATTTAAAAGCTTATACACATTGCTAGCTACAGATTGCTGTCCGGGATGATTTTTTAATGCATGAATTTTCTTTTGAAACACTTTGCGACTAGCAAAACTATTCTCAACAGAAAGTGCTCCTGCAATATCTGCTGTTTTTAACAATAAATCCCCATCCAATAAGGATTTAATGGCCAGAGCTGTGGAAACCTGTGTGCCATTAACAAGACTCAAGCCTTCCTTTTGTTGTAATACTAAAGGTTTTATCTTGGCTTTTGAAAGTGCCGTTTTTGTCGTTATTTCCTTTCCGTTGTAAAATACTTTGCCTTCACCAATGAGAGCTAGAGCCATGTGTCCCAAAGGCGCTAGGTCACCACTGGCTCCTACAGAACCTTTTTCAGGAATGACAGGGAGAATATCATTATTTAAAAATTGGACAATTTTTTCTGCTACGGCTGGCCTAATACCACTATATCCTTTTACGTATGTCAGGAGTTTTAGAACAAAAATAATACGAATTAATCCAGGTTCAAGAGGATTACCTACACCGGAAGCATGGCTTCGCACTAAATTGAGTTGAAGATCTTTTTGATCTTTAGGATCTATCTTAATATTACTCAAATTCCCAAATCCGGTATTGACACCATAGATCGTTTCGCCTGTATTTATTTTTGCGAGAAGACGCTTATGTGACTGCTTGAGATTATGAAGGGAGTTTTTTGTCAGAGTGACGCAGACAGGCCCATTAAAAAGATGAGCGAAATCTCGATAGGAATATGAACGGGTAGAAATACGTAGTATTTTCATCTACGAATCTATGATTTTGTTTGATTTTAATCAAACGACAGAAAAAAAGATTATCGGATCGAATCCATCTCAGAGAAAGTTGTCATTTCAACAGGTAAGGATCTAGCAAAAACCTGACCATATCGTTTGGTGACAATACGGTTATCAAGACAAATAAATTTCCCAGAATCATAAGTTGTACGAATCAATCGACCGAAACCTTGGCGAAAACGGATGGCACATTCAGGAACCGTATACTCCATAAAGCTATTTCCACCGATTTGACTCACAAATTCTGAATAAGATTTTACCAAAGGTTCTGATGGCACATCGAAAGGAAGTTTCACCAGGATTAGAATCTCTAAAAGGTCACCTGGGAGATCAACCCCTTCCCAGAAACTGTTTGTTCCAAATAAAATTCCATTTGGATGCTGATGCATTCCTTTAATAATTCCAGGCCTTGATGCACCGCGAGTTTGAGCGAATAAGGGTAAGTCCCGTCCACCCGGTTTTTCTTTTAAGTAATTTGCAGTATCAGTTAATGCTTTTCTTGATGTAAAAAGCACCATTGTCCTTTTACCAAGCGTTTTATGTAAATGATAAACTAATTCTCCAATCATGCTGGGGTCAGTAGATATTTCGCGAGCACCACCATATTGGTGATAAGTGACCTGTTCATTATATAGAAAAGGACTAAGAAATTCTTTAGTTATTACTTTATCGCTATCATCTAATCCTATTCGTCGCACAAAGTAACTAAACGAATTGTTCACTTTAAGTGTTGCGGATGTTAATAAGCAATAATCAAATCGTTTAAAAAATTGCTCCTTTAATGTTTCTGCAACATCAACCAAGGAACCATGAAGCGAAATGATCAACTTCTCTTTGGATGTATTAGGGCTTCTATATTCCCCCTCCATCCAATAGACCCAGTCATTATCCTGATTCTCCGTCAAACGTATCAAGGAATTCATCAGACTGCTGGTGGTTTCCAAACCACGGTCTAATACAGAATGCAGGACAGAATAATCGGTACGGGATGGATCCATTTCCAAAACAGATTTTCGAATTTTTTCTAAAATAGAAAAGACATGTTCTAAACTTTTCTTCATACCATGGATCTCTAGCGTAACTGGTGCATATACTTTTTCCAATAGACCTAAAATTGGTTTATCTTGATAGGCTTTTGCTGGTGTAAATCTGTTATGATTGTCTTCTGATAAAGCTAACATGAAATCTTTTAAACATTTTTGGGCTTGTTTTACCGATTCTTTTAGATCATCGCGCAGATGTCCAATGCTCGGTTCCAATTCACTTATTTTATGTAAAATATTATTCCAACGGGCAGACCGTGGAAATGATGGATCAACCGTTTGGAGTAAATAAGATGTTTCTTGCTCGCTCCATTTTGTCTTGAATTGTTGGTAGGCAGATTTCACAAGATTGTGGGCCTCATCAACTATCACAGAATTGAAATCAGGTAGAAACCCTGGTTGGGCGGCATCTGTCATTAACAGTGAGTGGTTTACAACAATAATATGCGCACGGAAAATTGCTTTTTTTAATTTCCCATAATAACACCCATCATTTCGATTACAAACATCACCTGTACAAAAACCCGGTTCACTACAAAAAGTGGATTTTAACCACGTTCTCCGTGCATTAAAAAAACCTGAGCATTCTGATAAATCTCCAGTTTTTGTCCAATACATCCAAAATAAAATAGGAATTAACGCTTCTACGTCCAAACTATCGAGTGCTTTTGCATCTGAAATCAACCAATCAAATCGCGTTTTGCAAATATAATTATTCCTTCCTTTCATCATAACTGCCTTGATAGGTACATCCAATGTTTCAGCGAGTTGTGGCAGATCTTTATAAAATAATTGATCCTGAAGATGCTTTGTATGGCAGGCAACCACGGTTGGTCCATTTTGTTCAACATTCAATGAATTTTTAAAAGCGCCAAACAAGTATGCCATTGATTTCCCAAGCCCTGTTCCTGCTTCTGCCACACCAACACCCATTTCTTGGGTTAAAGTTTCTTCTGCCAATGCAGCATATTTAACCTGGTTGGGTCTGCTTTCAAAATTTGGATGAACATTTTTCAAAAGTCCATTAGGACCAAAAACATCATCTGCTTTGATTTGATCAATATCACGTGATCCGTTACAACGGTACGTATTCCATTTGAAATCATGTATTTGACCAGATGAGTTTAATCCTGATTTCAAATCTCCCAATCGTGTCAATTCATTACCGAGGTCAATATATAATTGCTGGTTCGGAATATCAGATCCCTTTGTCAATGCAATGACTTTTGAGATCATTTCTAAAGGGTAGGTGCTTAATTCATCTAACATTTCCAAAAAGATCAATCCAGTATTTTCGGTATCCTTTTCTGCTCTGTGTGCCCCTTTAGCAGACAAACCAAAATATTCAGATAATGCACCTAAATTGAATACAGGTTGCTCAAAAAATAAACTCCGTGACAGTTGGAGAGTATCATAATTAGTATTATTCCCTTTATTTCTACTAAGACGATCACACATTACTGATAAAAATTGTTCATCAAAATGAATATTGTGAGCCACCAAAGGATCATTCCCTAGAAAATATAAAAAAT
>JABHKE010000181.1 GCA_018692355.1 Fidelibacterota bacterium | reverse complement strand
TACTTGAACTGTAGAACTTCCCATTAGGATAAATTCAATTGCTTCACGGCTGCTGATAACACCACCGATACCTGATATTTCTGCATCAGGAACGCCTATTCCTATTTGGGACACCATGCGCAATGCAATGGGTTTCACGGCATAATAGGAATATCCTCCGGGGGTTGAATGGCCCTCCACCGATGGCATTGGAGCCAGCGTTTCGAGGTCAATATTTAAAATGGATGGGATGGTATTGATTGCTGCAATACCACTTGCACCACCTTCCATCGCGGCTTTTGCCGGTTTGGTGATGTCTAAAATATCGGGTGTCATTTTGGCCCAAATTGGCAAGTCTGTAACTTCGGCAACCCAACCCGTTACTTCTTTAACCATTTCTGGGTTTTGTCCCATGGCTGCACCCATACCTTCTTCAGGATGGCCATGGGGACAAGAAAAATTCAGTTCAAACATATCAACACCGGTTTCAACGATTCTACCTACTAATTCCTGCCATGAATCCTTATTGTATTTCTCCATTATAGACGAGATTAACACCTTGTCTGGATGAGCATCTTTTATAGTTTTAAATTCATCCAACCACGCCTCCAATGTTCGATCTGATATCAGTTCGATGTTTTCGAAACCGATAATTTCACCACTTGGGGTTTTTAATTTTCCATATCGAGGGGCAACATTTATTACTGGCGTCTCTGTTAAACTAACCGTTTTTGCGGAAACACCACCCCAGCCATTATCAAAGGCCTTAATGATGGTTTTTGAGTTAGTGCTTGGAGGCCCTGACCCAATCACAAATGGGTTAGGGAATCTAATGCCGTTTACTTCTATGCTTATATCTGCCATAAACTTCTCTTTAAATTAATTTGTTTTAAAGTTCAACCAATTTATCATAGGTCTCCGGGCGTCGGTCACGAAAAAATTGCCAAGTTGATCTTACTTCATCAATCATATCCAGATCAAATTCGGTAACTAACAATTCATCATTGTCTCTCGATGCTTCTGCAATGATTTGCCCTCTTGGATTTACGAAATAAGATGTGCCGTAAAATTCACCCAAGTTCCAAGGCTTTTCTGTTCCAACTCGATTGATACAGCCCATAAAATATCCATTGGCAGCAGCATGAGCTGGTTGTTCTAATTTCCATAAGTATTCACTTAAGCCAGCAACCGTTGCAGATGGATTATAGACAATTTCTGCACCATTCAACCCAAGACACCTTGCGCCATCTGGAAAGTGGCGATCATAACAAATATAGACACCCACTTTCGCATATTTTGTTTCAAAAACAGGGTAACCCAAATTGCCAGGTTTGAAAAAATATTTTTCCCAAAATCCAGATGTGTGGGGGATATGGTTTTTCCGGTATTTCCCCAAAAAGGTTCCATCCGCATCAATGACTGCTGCCGTATTATATAGTACACCGGCTTGCTCTTTTTCATAAATCGGTACAATAATAACCATATTATATTTTTTTGCATATTCTTGCATTTGTTCAGTAGTGGGGCCAGGAATGGTTTCTGCAGAAGCATACCATGCATTATCTTGTCCTGGACAGAAATAAGGTGTATTGAATATTTCTTGCAGACATAAGATTTGGACACCCTGTTTACCCGCATCTTCAATTAATGGGATATGTTTTTGAACCATTGCATCCATAATTTCTGCAATTGTTCCTTCTCCTTCCGTCATCGGAAGGCTCATCTGAATTAAACCGGATTTAATATTTCTAGGCATTGGCTTTCTCCTTAAAAATTTATTATTTCATACCACCATAAAGGCCACGTTTTAAAAAGTGCCCATCACCTTTCTTGCCTACGTATTCACAATTATCTATGATAACCTTTCCTCTGGAAAGAACGGTTTCCGTAAATCCTGTTACTTCAAATCCTTCATAGGTATTGTAATCTACATTCATATGATGGGTACACGTATTATTCACACTAATTGTTTCTGTTCGATTCGGATCAAAAATAACAATATCCGCATCGCTGCCCACAGCAATGGTTCCTTTTTTGGGGAAAAGCCCAAATGTTTTTGCGGCAGCAGTCGATGTTAATTCAACAAATTTATTTAAGGAAATTCTTCCTGAATTCACTCCGCCATTAAAAACAAGGCTCATACGATTCTCCACGCCGGGGCCCCCATTTGGGATTTTCGAAAAATCATCAATTCCCAACATTTTTTGATCCTTGAAACAAAATGGGCAATGATCTGTGGCAATGGATTGTAGGTCGCCAAACTTTAGCCCTTTCCATAATTCATCCTGGTTCCATTTTTCTCGAAGTGCAGGTGTCATAACATATTTAGCACCTTCAAATCCTTCTTGATCATAATAAGAATCATCTAAAAATAGATATTGTGGGCATGTTTCAGCAAAGGCATGGACCCCTCGGTTGCGAGCAAGCATAACTTGTTCTAAAGCATCAGATGATGATAAGTGAACAATGTAGATTGGGACTTGCGCAACTTCTGCAATTGAAATGGCGCGATGAACGCCTTCTGCTTCCATTCGAGTTGGCCGTGTAATAGCATGATATTTTGGTTCTGTCTTCCCTTCTGCCAGAGCCTGCTTTACAATTTCATCAATAACAATTCCATTTTCTGCATGCATACAAACAACAGTGCCATCTTCTCCTGCTTTGCGCATAGCGCGATAAATGGTTCCATCATCTACGTATAACACACCTGGATAAGCCATAAATAACTTGTAAGAAGTAACACCAGCATCAGCCAACATTTTCATTTCATGTACACGATTATCTTCTAGATCGGTCACAATCATATGAAACCCATAATCGATGGCTGTTTTTCCATCTGCTTTCGCATGCCATGTATCTAATGCTTCCAGCGTTGAATGCCCTTTGGATTGAATAGCAAAATCAATAAGTGTTGTTGTTCCACCATGGGCTGCAGCACGTGTTCCAGTTTCAAAATCGTCTGCAGACGTGGTGCCCCCAAACGGCATATCTAAGTGGGTATGTGGATCTAATCCACCAGGGAATAGGTATTTTCCAGAAGCATCAATGACTTCGTCTGCTTCTATCTCAAGATTCTCCCCTATAAGAGTTACTGTTTCATTTTTAATAAATATGTCAGCCAAATAGTCATCAACTGCTGTAATGACACGGCCATTTTTAATTAGAACAGACATCGTATTATTCCTTATTTACGAATCATTAAAAATTCTACACACTTTGGGTGTTATTTCCCCAAGCTTTTAATCCTCTTTCTTCATCCGTACCTGGAATTGTATTATCCAGTATTAATGCAGAAAATGCACCCACTGCCATCCCAGTGCTTCCCAGTGTATTTAAAATATTGGACAACCAACTAGGTTCAAACTCCATGGGGTGCTGACTAAAATATTCTGGAATAGATAAACCCATAAAAAATGCAAAGCCCAGAATAAATAAATTTCGTGTAGAATTAAGGTCAACAAATTGCAGATTGGATAAACCAACAGCCGCAATCATGCCGAACATTGCACAATACATTCCACCTACAATGGGTTGGGGAATTGTTGTAAATAATGCACCAAATTTAGAAACAGTCCCTAACATTATCATTATAATAGCTCCCGCCTGAACAACCCTACGAGATCCAACGCGGGTTAAACCGATTGCCCCAATATTTTCACTATAGGAAGTGGTGCCGTTTCCTGAACCAAAAATCCCCGCTATTAAACACCCGATTCCTTCAAATGTGATGCCCCTATTTATTGTTTCCTTATCAGGAACGGGCGCTCCGGAAAGTCGGGCACAGGCATAATAATCCCCAATTGATTCCACTATGGATGCTATATATCCAGCCACCATGCCAACAAATGCAGCTACACCAAACTGTGGGAATCCCCACTGAAAAGGATAAGGAATCCGAAACCACTGTGCGTCTTTCACGTTTGCCAAACTTGTGTGTGCGGGGTGTCCTGCAGGAAATATGCCTAAAGCTGTACAAATAGCTGACACAGCCCAGGCAGTCACTATTGCAAGTAGAATAGGATAAAGTTCAAACGTACGGTGTTTGCCACGGAGATATTGGCTGAAAAGAATTATTAAGAAAATCGTTAAGCCGCCAATAGGCCAATAGCGTCCTGCTTCCGGTGCACCAAATTTGAATAATGCTAAACCGATTAATGCAATGGTGGGAGCAATTGTTATGGGACCTACGAATCGTAATAAACGGCCCACCAAACCACTTGCCCCAACAGCAATTTCAGCAACAGAACCGGCGATAATGGCGCCTTGCACATGCTGCATGCGCACTTCCCAACCAGCATTGGCTAAAGCAGCCATACCACAAATTGCAAATGTCGGCGCTAAAAAGGAAAAGGTTCCACCTTGAACAATGGGGAGACGGTTTCCCCAGGTTGTTTGAAGTAAGGTGGTAATTCCACTGACAAAAAACATAGTAGCAATTAACCAACCTTTTTGTATTGGGTCATCTAACCCAAATGCCGGGGACAATAAAAGGGGAATGGCGACCGTTGAACCAAACATAGTTAAATAATGTTGGAACCCTAAAATAAGTGTTTCACCTAAAGGGGGAATATCATCAATATTATATAGCAACGAAGTTTGATTCTCTTTCATATAAACCTTTTATTGATTTTTTTTCGAGAAGAAATAGTTTGAATACTGTACCCTATTCTTTTGTTTTGAATAGAATTCATTCTCTGTATTATACATAGAAAGTTAAACATACAAACGAAATGAAATCAGCCAAATTTTCTCATTACAAACAAATGCTAGATATTGCCATCCAAGAAGCCCAGGATGGATTGGATGAAGGAGGAATTCCCATTGGCGCTGCTCTGTTTCTGGAGAACGGGACTTTGCTGGGGAAAGGCCGAAACGGGCGTATCCAGAAAAGTGATCCTTCCCTACATGGAGAAACAGATGCTTTCCGTAATGCAGGTAGACAACGATCCTATTCCAATACCATCATGGTTACAACCCTGGCACCCTGCTGGTATTGCAGCGGGCTAATTCGACAATTCAATATAAAAAAAGTTGTTGTGGGTGAATCAGTTAATTTTTCCGGCGGCGTTGATTGGTTAAAAGAAATTGGTGTTGAAATTATTGACCTTAATTCTAAAACATGTATTACCATGCTTGAAAATTATATCCAGAAGAATCCAGATGTCTGGAACGAGGATATCGGAGAAGAATAATTTTAATTTTTCAACTGATTGCATGTAGCCAAAGATGTACTGACAAACTCTAATACTTCTTGATCGTCTATTATTTTAGAATCTAGCGCTACATTTTTAAAAATTAATGTATTTACCGCTTCTTTAAGTTGAACGTCGGCCTGAATAATGGATGTTCTGCTTTTTTCAATTAGACTTAAAATATTTCCTTGTCCTTTATACGCATCTTCTAAGGTTTGATCTGGAAATGTATCTTGTAATCGATCCAGTTTTCTTTGGTTGTATTGTTGGCTTGCTTCTAGAAATGATATATTAATAATTGGGTCTGTTTTGTTCTTTAGGCTTATATCTGTCACATTTATATAGCGGCTTTCTCTGCCTGTTGAAAATAAATAAGGTCCTTTTTCTGGTTGGTTCATCATGGGACGTGTTAATGAGGTACTTCCACTGGTAAAAATTAAATTTGCTTCCTGAAATTCCTTTGTTAATGTTTTTTGATCCGCTCGGTTTGCGTTAACCAGCATTACAATTATATCCACCTTATCCTTGACCTTTTTTATCATTGACTTACCGGCTGTGATAAAATTATCTGCCCTGATATTTTTTATCGTTTTTGGCAAAAGATTGGTTAAGCCTATCACGGCAATTTTTAATCCTTCCCGTTCAATAATAATATATGGATTAAATAATAATTGATTTGTTTGCGTATTTATCAGGTTCGCAGAAATAAAAGGAATTTGGGTAGTACCAGCCGTTTCTAATAAAAACTCTTCGCCACCACCAAATTCATATTGTCCTACATTGATGGCGTCACATCCAATTTGTTCATAACCCATTAAAATGACAGAAGCGCGATATTTTTCTGAAACACGATTTGAATCATGAAGATCCGGTGTTGTGAAAAAAAGATCCCCGGCGTCAAGGATTAGTGGATCATTCCCTTCCTGGCGCATTTGGTTAATGACCGTGGATTTTCTAGACAGACCGCCTAGTGGTCTTTTCTTTCAACCGCATGGATCCAACTGGCCGTGGACACTTCCTGTAACAACCAGGGTTACGTTTCCCTGCCCTACCAGAATAGATATTATAAAAATAACCGGCAGCCAATTTTTGGTGGTGTTATAGATCATTTTAATAGTAGCATTTTCTGTACAATAATTCTATTCCCGTCACTTAAAACAGTAAAATACATGCCTGATGCCACTGCTTTACCGCTACCGTCCACTCCCTGCCAAATCACCTCGTGGCGGCCAATGTCTCTCCAGCCGTTTACCAACTCGGTGATTTCCTGACCCAGAATATTGACAACAGTAATCCTGACATTTCGGGGCTCGGGAAGACCAAAGCGGATGGTGGTCACCGGGTTAAAAGGATTG
>JABHKE010000057.1 GCA_018692355.1 Fidelibacterota bacterium | reverse complement strand
CCGATAGTTTTAGAAAATGGTGATATAGTCAATTCCGGCCATTTTCATGGAGAACATGTGGCACAGGCAATGGACTTTCTAGCGATCTCATTTTGCGAATTGGGTGCTGTGTCTGAAAGACGAACTCATTATTTTATGAAAGGTGTGGAAGGCAAGTTTCATCTCTTTGTGACCAAATCACCTGGTGTTGAATCTGGCTATATGATGGCCCATGTAACCGCGTCTGCTTTGGTATCAGAAAATAAAACCTTGGCACATCCAGCCAGTGTGGATTCACTTCCAACATCTGGTGGGCAGGAAGATCTTGTAAGTATGGCACCTTGGGCTGGACAGAAACTTTTGCAAATTCAACATAATTTACGACACGTTCTTGCGGTGGAATTACTTGTGGCGGGTGCTGCAAATCAAATTGCATCTCCAAATCTCACGCCAGGGAAAGGAACATTTCCTATCTTGAATATTCTTAAATCTTTGTGTAAGTATCAGAATGGAGATCGTACTCTTTCTGGAGAGATTGAATCAATTGCGAAAAAAATTAAAAGTGGCGAATTTGTATACGCCATAACTAAAAACATTATTTTGGAGTAACTGTGAAAAATCGTCCCCCTTTTAAACAAGCCCTGACATTTGATGATGTCCTTCTTGTTCCGCAGGCATCTAATGTTCTACCCCGGGACGTAGAACTTCAAACTCGATTAACAAGAGACATCACCCTGAATATCCCCATCTTAAGTGCTGCTATGGACACGGTAACCGAAAGTGAAATGGCGATTGCCTTGGCACGAACGGGTGGGTTGGGTGTCATTCATAAGAATTTAACTATCGAAGATCAGGCAACAATTGTTGACCGTGTTAAGAGATCTGAAAGTGGAATGATCTTAAATCCTGTTACTATCAGCGCTGGTTCTTCGATTGGGGGAGCTAAAAAGATCATGGCTCAATTTAAAATCAGTGGGCTCCCAGTCGTGGATGATGACCGCTTGGTTGGGATATTAACTAATCGAGATATCAGATTCGAAACAGATAATTCCCTTAATGTCTCTGATAGAATGACGTCGGAAAACCTTATTACTGTCCCCACCGGAACTTCTTTGGATAAATCCAAGGAGATCTTACAAAAACACCGCATCGAAAAATTACTGGTTGTTAATAAAGATGGAAAGCTTACAGGGCTTATTACAGTAAAAGATATTCAGAAAAAAGAAGATTATCCTGATGCCTGTAAAGATAGCAATGGTCGCCTCCGTGTGGGAGCTGCAATAGGTGTATCAGGAGATGCTTTTGATCGAGCGGGAGCGTTAGCGGATGTAGAAGTAGATGCAATCATTATCGATACAGCCCATGGCCATTCTCAAGGAGTTTTGAATTCCATCGCAAATATTAAAAAATCATATTCAAATCTTGCAGTTATTGCGGGAAATGTGGCTACAGGAGATGGGGCAAAAGCGTTGATCGATGCTGGCGTGGATGGTGTAAAAGTAGGGATTGGTGCGGGTGCAAGCTGCACAACTCGTATGATTGCTGGTGTAGGCGTTCCTCAATTAACTGCTATCATGGATGCTGTGGACATAGCGAAAGGTTTCAGCATTCCGGTTATTGCCGATGGTGGAATTCGTTATAGTGGCGATGTTGCAAAGGCATTAGCTGCAGGGGCAGATTCAGTTATGCTTGGTAGCTTACTTGCTGGGATGGACGAAAGTCCTGGTGAAACAATTTTATATGAAGGACGACAATATAAATCTTATCGTGGAATGGGATCTATGGGTGCCATGCAAAAAGGTAGCGGCGATCGATATTTTCAAGAAGGTGCGGAAGCTACAAAATTGGTTCCTGAAGGGATTGAAGGAATGGTCCCTTATCGTGGTTCAGTTAGAAACACTATTCATCAATTGACTGGCGGCGTCAGATCATCAATGGGATATTGTGGATGTAAAACGATACCAGAATTTGGAGAAAAATCAAATTTTGTTCAAATCACTGCCGCAGGAATAAAAGAAAATCACCCACATGAGGTTCGAATAGTCAAGGAAGCGCCTAACTATCAGGTCTCAGATGGGTGACCAATTATCTGTCTGAGTAAAGTTTAACTCAGAGAGTTGACGTGACGGGTAATTTGTGCCTTTCGACGTGAACCCGTATTTTTATGAATAAGATTCTTACTCACTGCTTTATCAATAATGCTTACTGCTTCACCATATGCTTTATCAGCATCGGCTTTGGTTGTCGTTGATAAAACATTTTTAATATGCGTGCGAAGACGAGACATGCTATCAATATTTCTTGCGCGTCTTTTTATATCTTGGCGTTCTCGCTTTATTTGTTGCGGATGTCTATCCATTTAGTAAAATTCCTTTAGTTTAAAGCCCGCAATATTACACTATCATGAAATTCAGAGTCAATAAACTGTTTACAATATTATGAGCATCAAAATTATAGTATTCATGTGGCAAATTTTGAGTTTATTAACTATTAATAATTCAATGCATATAAAATTTGAAAATAACCAAGTTCATGGTATTTTTTTAGTATGAAGAAGATCAAACTTTTACAATCTGTCTCACTCTTTTGGGATTTAACTGAAAAAGAACTGGGATATATATCGGAAAAAATGGTTTCGAAACATTATGATGCAGGACAAATGATCCTATTGGAAGCGTCAGAAGGAGAACAATGTTTTTTTGTAACGGAGGGCAGTGTCAAGATTACCCGATTAAGTAAGAAAGGGCGGGAGGTCATTCTTGCAATATTAAGTGATGGTGATTTTTTTGGTGAAATGTCACTCTTGGATGGTGAATTCCGTTCTGCAAATGTGGTGGCACTTGATGATACGGAAGTTTTAACATTGAATCGAAATGATTTTTTACTCGTTTTAAAAAATTATCCACAGATTGCTATCCGGCTTTTAAAGGAAATGGCACATCGTTTACGAAAAAGTGATCGTCAGATAGCTAGCTTATCGTTAAGTGATGCTGAAAAACGGATAGCAATGTGTATCCTTCGCATCGCGGATGAGAAGGGTGTGATTAAGAAAGGGCAGGTGAGTATCCCAAAAATGCCCATCCAGCAGGATATAGCTAATATGTCAGGCACATCTAGGGAAACGGTGTCACGCACATTGAAATTGTTGGTAAAAGAAGGATTTGTCCAACGAAACGGCAAAGAACTTATTATTTATGATTATAATCGATTTGTTGAGGAGTTTGATTCTTAGATGCCCAATCCATTGATTTCGGGAATCCTAGAAAATGATACGCGCTCAATTTCAAAAGCCATTACCCGAATTGAGAATAATCAACGTATCCCTGATTCTTTTTACAGTGATCTCCATGCAAGTTCATCCGGATCTATTCGGATAGGAATCACGGGACCACCTGGGTCTGGGAAAAGCACTCTCACTAATGAATTGATCGAAACGTGCCTTTCAAAAAATAAAACCGTGGGCGTGATTGCTGTTGACCCAACAAGCCCCTTCACGGGTGGTGCCCTATTAGGCGATCGCGTCCGGATGAATAAATATTTATGGGATAACAGAATATTTATCCGCAGTATGGGTAGTCATGGAGATTTGGGTGGCTTAGCCAGAAAAGCCCAGGAAGCAGGTGACGTATTGGCAGCTAGTGGGAAAGATTTTATTTTATTTGAAACAGTCGGTGTGGGGCAAGGTGAGCATGATGTAGCAAAGGCAGCGGACATAACGGTGGTAGTGCTAGTCCCAGAATCTGGAGATGAGATTCAACTCATGAAAGCTGGGCTTATTGAGATCGCAGATCTATTTGTGATCAATAAGTCAGATCGGGATGGCGCAAATAGATTGGCATCACTCTTAAAAAATATTCTCCATAATTTTACAACTCGTGGCAAATTGGAACCACCAGTCTTCAATACAGTTGCAAATCAAGGTCACGGCATTATTGAACTATTTATGGGAATTCAGGATCATCTAAAATTAATGACTGAGAATGGCATGCTAGATGATCGTCGGTTAAGTAGATATAGAAATAGAGTGTCTGAACTTATACGTGTTAGGTTAGAAGATGCGTTCTGGACGGTAGAAAAAAGATCGCATTTAGATCAATTAACACAAACATTAAGTTCCATTAAAACTGCACCTGTAATCCTGGCGCAACAATTATTGGATCGTCAACAAGATGAGTTCTAAACTTCCAAAAGAGATGGGGTTTCTTGATCATCTTGAAGAATTGAGATGGCGTTTTATTAAATCTTTGTTGGCAATTATTGTCGGCTCTGCTATTTCATTTGGATATATTGATCGGATCTTGGAAATTCTTCTTTACCCAACAAGAAACACAACAAATTCCATAAACCTCCAGGTTTTGTCGGTTCAAGGAATGTTTTTAATTAAATGGTTCATTTCCTTTATTTCTGGATTGATCATTGCACTCCCCATTTTGATATATCAGTTTTGGAAATTTGTTGCACCGGGACTTAAAATCAATGAAAAAAAATATGCATTTCCAGTAGTTTTTTTTGCTTTTACATCTTTTATGATCGGTATCTCATTCGGATATTTTATTTTAATTCCATTTTCATTAGAATTTTTCAGTGGTATCAGTTCAGGACATGTGGAAAATAATTTTTCTATTCAATATTATTTCAGTTTTCTCACATGGCTCATGCTAGGTTCAGGATTAATTTTTCAACTGCCAGTGGTTTCTCTTCTTTTGTCTGCTATTGGGTTATTAACGCCGCCCTTCATGCGTCATTATCGTCGGCATTCTATCATAGTTATTATGGTTTTGTCATCATTCATTACACCACCTGATCCAATTTCCATGTTGATTATGGCGTTTCCACTCATTTTGCTTTATGAGTTAAGCATTGGTGTCTCGTGGGTGGTTAATCGCAATAAAACTTGATTGTACTAAATCATTATTGATTCATTAAACCTATGCATATAGAAAAAAGAAAAATATTTTATGCATTAGGATTTTCGAAAGGTTCTCCAAATTCTTCGGTAATTTTATCACCATCATGCATAAAGATTTGATAACATTAAAAAAGATCACTGCGCCAATACTTGATGATATAAAGATTTTCCAACAGGAGTTTGAAAATGCCTTGAAGTCAGAAGTGCGTCTCATCAATTCTATTTCTAAATATATGATTCGCAATCGTGGGAAAAATATTCGACCTATACTGACAATTTTATCTGCTAGATTATGCGGAGAACCGACCTTCAATAGTTATAGAGCTGCTGCCATGATGGAATTACTCCATATTGCAACATTAATCCACGATGATGTGGTGGATGATGCAACCCTTCGTCGTGGGATGCCATCTATAAACCAAGTTTGGAAAAATAAGATATCTGTTTTGATGGGTGATTTTATTTTAAGTAAAGCACTCATTAATATGATTGGTATTAAAGATTTTGATGCCCTCGAGCAAATTTCCAATACGGCTGAAAAATTGAGTGCAGGTGAAATTCTACAAATTGAAAAAAGTATCACAAAATCAATGACAGAAGATGTTTATTTTGATATGATTAACCAGAAGACAGCTTCCTTGATTGCAACCAGTTGTGAGTTGGGGGCAATCACAACGTCAAAAACAGATCAGGATAGGAAAGCTACTTTTGATTTTGGGGAAAACCTTGGTATGGCTTTTCAGATCAAAGATGATCTTTTTGATTTATTAGGAAAAGAAACAGATACCGGGAAAAATAGCGGAGGAGATGTGAAGAAAAACTTGATGACACTGCCTTTAATATTTTCTTATTCCCATATGACAAAATCTGAAAATCGACAGTTAAAAAAATTAATGAGTGCAAAAAAGAAAACTAAAAAGATTCTGACAGATATTCGCGGTATGATTGATGAATCAGGTGGATTCGAGTATTCAAGAAAGAAATTAGATGATTTTTCAAATAATGCCTTGGACGCTATTTCGATTTACCCTGATACGCCTATAAAACAATCCTTATCTGATCTCGTCGCATTTAACGCACTCCGGGTCAAGTAAAACCATGTCCTTCGATCAGAAAATTCTGATCATCCGATTCAGTTCAATCGGAGATATTGTACTTACTACATCTCCATTGAAAACGATCCGTAATAGGTTTCCGAACTCACAAATCAGTTATTTAACACTGGATCACTTTGCACCTCTTTTAGAATTTCATCCTGATATAGATAGGCTCATCCCACTTAGTAAAAATATGACAGGTAGGAATCTTTGGGAATTTAGTGATTACATTCGAAAACAGAATTATTCATCCATATTTGATCTTCATAATTCTCTCCGTTCAAATATTATTACTTTCAGAACGACAGGGCCGGTCCTACAGTTGAAAAAACCAAGATGGAATCGTTTTATGTTATTTCAATTCCACCAAAATATATTTGCCGATGATTTCTCCACTAGAAAAATGTATCACGAGCATTTAGGAAAGATCTGGCAGGAAGGCGATGAGATTCCAAACACATCTTTAAAGGTCACAAACCATGAAAAAAATGAAGCATTAAGATTTGTGGGAGAAGATTCTTATATAACACTGATTCCTGGTGCAGCTTGGGGCCAAAAACAATGGTCATCTGATAAATATATTGAATTGATCCAGGATATTAAAATGTCGGTCGTTTTACTTGGAGAGAAGAAAGATAAAATATGTTTCCAAATTGCAAATAAAGTACCATCTGTCATCAATTTTGCCGGCAAAACATCTTTGCGACAGGCTTTGGCTATTTTATCAAATTCTACACACGTAATTGGGAGTGATACTGGATTGACCCATGCTGCGGAAGCGCTGCGTATTCCTGTGTCTATGGTCCTAGGACCCACATCCAAACAAACAGGTGCTGGTGTTCATTTAGAAAATTCCAGAAATATTGAAACGGATCTTTGGTGCCGACCTTGTTCTCAAAACGGTAAACGACCCTGTTATCGGAAAAATCAAGTGTGTATGGATTCCATATCGGTAGCTGATGTTATTCAATCAGTACCCTCGGTATAAAATATGAAGCTGATTTGGTTTATTAGTTATAATTTAATATTTTATCCTTTAATTTTTGTTATTGGGTTGATTTTTTCTCTTTTTGACTCAAAATTTAGACAAGGTGTTGCAGGAAGATTCCGTTCCCAATCAGAGTTGAAAAAATTCTTTAATTCAATATCTAATACCGCAGAAATTTATTGGTTTCATGCAGCAAGTTTGGGAGAATTCTATCAGGTGAAGCCTGTATTGGAAGGATTAAAGAATGTTGAACCGGAGTGTGTAGCTATTGTGAGTTTTTCATCGCCATCGGGATATGATAATGCCAAGAGCGATGATATTGATCTCCGAATCTATATGCCGTTTGATTTTTTATGGAGTGTCAGGAGAGCATTGAAAATCACACGACCGAAAAAGGTAATATTTGCATCCTATGACATTTGGCCAAATATGGTGTGGGTCGCAAAAAAAAGAAACATACATACTAATATTTTTGCTGCACGAATAAAAGACGGATCCTTAAAACTTAAATCAGGATTTTTTTCTTTTCATAAATCAGTTTATCAATCTATATCAACAATTTATACAGTTGCAGAAAAAGATTATAAAAATATGCAGTTAATTATAGGTGATTCAAACATACCAGTTTCACGAGCCTTAGGAAATCCTAGGTACGATATGGTAATGAAAACTGCTGATGAATTCACAAAAGAACACCAGCTATCAGTTTTGTCCCGAAATAATAGGATCATTATCGGTAGTTCACACAAGGAAGATGATGAATTTCTGATTCCAGTATTGAGTAAAATGATGAATACTCATCCGGATTTAAAGATATTGTATGCACCGCACGAACCATCCAAGTCTGAGATCAAACGCATTCAATCCGCTTTCTCAGAATTTGGATTACAGTCATCTGTATTTGGAAGAAAGAAAACTTTGGAATTGCCAGAGGACAAGGTGGTAGTGTTGAGCGTTGTGGGTGTCCTTTCTAGGCTCTATTGGCAAGGAAAGATTTGCTATATTGGCGGTGGATTTTCCACGGGAATCCATAATGTAATGGAACCAGCCATAGCAAGATTACCAGTGATTTTTGGTCCAAATTATCATCATGCTCATGAAGCAGAAGAACTCCTGGATTATGGAGGTGGATTTTGCATTCAAAAGAAAGATGAATTTCAATCCATTCTGGAAAGATTGGTCACCAATGAAGATCATTTCTTGAAGGCTAGTTATGCAGCAACAAATGTGATTCATCAAAACTTGGGCTCATCTACTCGGATAATTCGGAACTTGATCCGTGACTAATTTCAAGTTTACAATTCAATTTGATAAATTCCAGAACATTGCCCAACGCTTTACATTTTTACCTGGAATTAATATAGTTTATGGAGCTAGCGGGGTCGGGAAAAGTTTTTTTCTTTCCTGTATAGAAGGAGAATCACTAAACCAGTCTTATAATTTCCAAATAGAGCACAAAAATACGGCATTTATTTATCACAGGATCTTTCAGAATCCGGATAATCAGATCATTGGGAGGTCTGTGAGAGGAGAATTATCTTTTAGCGGTGAATGTAAAGGAAAACCAGTTTCTGAATTACAAATGATAATCGAATCTGGATTGGACCAACTACCAGATACAATCGATTCTTATATGAATCCCGGGCTATTATCAGGTGGTGAAAAAGAATTGTTGAATCTCACCACAGCAATGCAGTCATCTCCGGATATATTGATTATAGATGATGGATTATCTTTTTTGTCATCAGAAAATAAATTGATTGCTGTGAACTGGCTAAGGGCATGGGCAAACAATACGAAGTCAATCGTAGTTTGGGCAACATCCGAAAAGAATGATTTAGAATTTGGCGATACTAAATGGGTGCTAGATTTGGATTCATTTAAAAAAACAGAATATGTTAAACCAGAGCATTATGATTCAATCCATATTCCGGAAGGATCCCTTTCACTTAAATGGAATGATGTGTCCTTTAAATATGATAATTCAAGGAGAATTTACTCAGATCTTTCTTTATCATTGGATGATTGTCGATCCGTAGGTCTGCTCGGTAGTAATGGATCTGGGAAAACTACTTTTGCTGGTTTATGTTTCGGATATTTAAAGCCCCAAAAGGGGCAGGCGGTTTTATCCATTAATGGCATAGTTGATCTGAAAATCGGCTATGTTGATCAATTCCCCGAGCACTTAATACAATTAAAGACACCAGCAGAATTTTTAGATATGATTACCCAGAATGGGATATTTGATCCGCACTTGGAACAGACATTTAAAAATAGATTGTTGCGGTTTGGAATACAATGGAAGACAATAAAAACGTTACAAGGCGTAAAACTTCCCTGGGCAGTATTAAGAACAATTATGGTTGTTATTTTAGCTCACTGCAAATTTGATGTACTCATTTTAGATGAACCTACCTTTGGATTGGGCTGGGACCAACGTGTAATTTTGCGATCCTTTTTACGAGAATGTATGACAAAAATGCATTTTGTTATTGTCTCGCATGATCAGACCTTTATTCGATCCATTTGTGATAAAATCATCGATTTAGATACGAAAACAATTAAGAATACTCCAGTTGGAACAGAAGAAAAAACCAAACCTTAAAGAACGAATTATCAACGACCCAACTCGGGTTTTGACTCTCGCTAACTTTATTAGTATGCTTCGGGCATTGTCTGCTATCCCTATTATTTATACAATGGCCAGACCGGGATGGGAATGGCTCACGGCTGTTTTAATCTTGTTGGCAGTTTTGTCTGATGCATTGGATGGCTATTTTGCACGGCGTGCCCATCAAGTAACTTATTTTGGGAGATGGTTGGATCCACTGGCTGATTTTGTTGTTATCATTGCTATTGTTCTTTATTTAGTCCTCTCCGAAATATTTCCTGTCTGGTTCTTTGCATTTTATTTAAGCAGACATGTTATCATTGCATCACTGGCTTTGTATTGCATCAATTATAATTACATGATTCTCGAAGCTAACTGGTGGGGCAAATGGGCTACAGGTATTACCACATTGGGTATATTTCTTCATATTTTTGATTTTCACGCATTGCCCTGGCTTAAATTAGGTTCCATTTATGTAGCTACCGTATTGCTTGTCATCAGTGGCGTTCAATATTTAAAGCAATTTTTTATCGCCATTAAAACGAACCGTGTTAAGCAAACTATTTAAGGCGCTTTCACGCTCACGATCCACTATCGCTGATGCTTTTAAATCATTGGCAGGAAAGCGAATCACACCAGAATCTCTGGAATCGTTGGAAGAACAACTATTAGGAGCCGATTTGGGCTTTGAAACGGTGGAATCCATCATGGATGTGGTAGAACACCATTCCAAATCTAATTTTATTGAAAAAGTGGGTGACCATTTAGTGTCTCTCTTATCTGAATCATTCAATCCAGTTCCATTCCAAGTGCCAACAATTCTTATGGTGGTTGGCGTGAATGGTTCAGGGAAAACAACTACTGCCGCAAAACTAGCACAAGTATATAAAAAAATAGGCCAAACTGTGACTCTTATCGCAGCAGATACATACAGAGCCGCTGCAGTAGATCAATTAAAAATATGGGGAAACCGTGTCGGGTGTCATTTGGTTTGCAATGATAAAACATCTGAACCAACATCTATTCTGTTTGATGGGCTGGTTTCTGCAAAATCTAATAATAGTAATGTTATTATTGTTGATACAGCCGGGAGACTTCATACCTATTCTAATCTCATGGAAGAATTGGCAAAAATGTATCGGGTTGTTGAGAATCGATTTCCTGAATTTGACATCAAATCACTTATTATAATGGATGCAAATCTGGGGCAGAATTCAGTAATTCAAGCAAAGGAATTTGGGAAACATGTTAAACTGGATGGTGCTATTCTCACTAAGTTGGATGGAACAGCCAGAGGAGGCATCGTTTTTCCACTATTTCAAGAATTGAAAATTCCAGTTCAATTTATTGGTGTAGGCGAAGATCTTGGTGATTTAGAATTTTTTGATCCACAAAATTATGTGGACGGATTGCTGGGATTAAATCAACTTGAAGGGCATTTGGAGCATCTTCCAAAACTTCCTTAGTCCATTCATTATTCAAACCATCATTTAACAACCTATCAATGTGCCGTTATATTTCCTGTAATTTTCTCCCTCTATTATGAGTAAAAATAAAACATTAAATCTCATCAGTCTTGGCTGTGCAAAAAATCTTGTGGATTCGGAGATCCTTCTCGGTGGATTAAATAAGACCGATGTAACCCTAACCCAAAATCCTGAAGAAGCAGATACTATTGTTGTGAACACATGTGGCTTCCTTGATATCGCCCGGGAAGAATCAGTGGATACCATCCTTCAAGCGGCAGAATTAAAAAAAGCCGGCAACCTGAAAGAATTGGTTGTCATGGGTTGTCTTTCAGAACGCTATCCGGACGAATTAAAAAAAGAGATTCCGGAAGTAGACCGCATCTTCGGCAGCAATGACCACCGGCAAATTGTTTCATTTCTTACAGGTAAAGAATTTGCTAAAGACGATCCCCTGTTTTTCCGGTCTCTTATGACACCTAACCATTATGCATATTTAAAGATTGCCGAAGGGTGTGATAATGGTTGTTCTTTTTGCAGCATACCGCTCATGCGCGGACTCCAAAAAAGCCGAACAATTCCTGCCATCATGGATGAGGCAGAAAGATTGGTTAAGAATGGTACAAAAGAATTATTAGTGATTGCGCAGGATTCTACTTCTTATGGATGGGACCTTGAAACAAAAGTCTATTTAAGTGATCTTCTTCGAGAATTGAATACAATTAAAAATTTGGAATGGATTCGCATTCATTATGCCCACCCCGCTCATTTATCTCAAAGGATCATAGATGCAATGGCAGAGTGTGATAAAGTATGTAATTATCTTGATATGCCTATTCAACATGCTTCGGACACTATTTTAAAATCAATGAAACGTGGATTAGGACAGGATGGAATACGGAACAGAATACACCGTCTTAGAAGTGCAATTCCAGAAATTGCGATTCGCACGACCTTAATTGTTGGCTATCCCGGGGAAACTGAAGATGATTTTAATTCACTCCGAGATTTTGTAGAAGAAATGAAATTTGATCGTCTTGGTGTATTTACCTATTCAGAGGAAGAAGGAACTGGTGCTGCCCATTTAGATGATAATATTCCGAGGCAGGTAAAAGACGATAGGAAAAACCTTTTGATAGAGATCCAGAATGAGATTAGTTTAGATAGGAATGAATCTTTTGTTGGAAAAACACTTAAGGTTTTAGTGGATCAAGAAGGTGAAAATGTGAGTGTGGGTAGAACGGAATATGATTCCCCAGAGATTGATAATATTGTACATATACAAGGTAAAGTTGACAAAGGAAATTTTGTTCGGGTCAGAATTGAAAGCGCCAACGAGTATGAACTTATTGGGTCAATTGTTTAAGTGTTCCCAAAAAGTATACCAATTATAAAATTATAATTTAATCTCTATTTACTTGCCGGGTTCCAGTCTGACATCAATCGTAACCAACGACCTGTAAAACTTCCCTAGTGTATTTATTCTGGATAAAGGCCACTACGGCTAGATTGGACACATCATATTCAACCTGGGCCCAGCTTGTCTCATAATTATTCTGGGGCCAGTTTGAAGGCATTGTCCAGGAATATGTCCTAGCTACTTCTTCATTTCCCAATGATAAAAGTTCACCGCTCAGCCCTTCATTTATCCATCCCAGGAACACATCCGGATGGTGTGGCTCCCCATTGTTCCCTGTATAGTCAATATTGTCCATAGTTGCAGCGATAAACAGGCAAAGAGAATCGCTGGATGTCATGTCAAGACTGCTGGAAATAGAAACTCTAACAGTAACATTCATTCCATCAATATTGGAGCCGTCTAGGTTCATTTGCAAAGGAGTGCTTTCCGCCATTGGCGCCACTGCCATCTCTGGATAAACGGAAGTTCCGATGCCATTTGTAAATGTTGTGGGGACGCCAGATATATTGTACCAGCTACCTTCTTCAAAGCGGACATAGCAAAAATCATCTTCTCCAGTTAATGAAGTGCCGCGATGGAATTCGTACATGGGATCGCCTCTGGAAGGAGAGTAGGTATGGTAATTCACCAAAAACCATTTATTGGTTATAGCGGTTCCAACATAATTTTCATGTCCGCTATCAAAATAGCTTAGCAGGAGTGCATCTTGCTCAGGACAATAAGGACAATTTGTTGATCCCACAAATTCGGTCAAAACATTCTTGGTTACATTGGCGCTTAATCCATCGCCAACTGATGTCCATTCAGTGTAGTACTTATTGTCTCCCTGATCTTCTTTTTCGCCACATGAGAAAGTGAAAATAGATAGAATAAGTAAAAAGTAGATGTTAATATTTTTTGATTTCATGATATAATTCCAATTAAAAACTTTCTTTTGATTAAATTTTAGCCACAGCAAACTACCACATTCAATCGAGACCGATGACGAAATATTTTGTTTTAGTCTTTTCATTTCTTTTCATTTTAATAACATGTACAGAAGATACCGCAGATCCCCAATCTGATGTGGTACCAATTGATCTCCCATCCTATTACGGAACTTATTTATACAATGATGATGATTGTGGCGGTTCCGACATTCAATATCTAACAATTGATATAGATGGAGTTTCAATTTTTGATTTTTTAGGAGATAGTTGTGACGATACAGTTAGTTGCTATTCAATTAAAGTTTTCGATATATCTGAATCATCTATAGATACTATTTTAAATATGTCTAATGAAGATAGTGACATCAGCAATGGAATCGTTCAAATTATCTCTGATAGTCTGATAGTAGTTTCTTATGATCATAGTAATGAGCATTTAGAATTTACCTGTGGGAAAATAACGGATGATATATCCTCATTTACACCATTATGCGATCAAGAATACGAAAACACAAAAGATATCGCAGATATGATGGTTTATGCTGTCAGTAATGACGGCGATTTGTTATGGAAAAACTATTTGCATGAGGGTATCTGGGATCTAGGATCATCTATTACGCCGTTGACAGATGGTGGTTACATGGTCTATGGTCTTTTTGGCGCTGTTAATTGGGGTGGCTGCTGCTATACTAAAGATGCAGGTGTACGAGATATTATCAAGCT
>JABHKE010000180.1 GCA_018692355.1 Fidelibacterota bacterium | reverse complement strand
CTTCAAAAACTCTGGTTGCACTTTGACGAGCAACTTCAGCCGAATTACTTGGCGGAAAAATAATGGTTGAAACTGTATCAAGTATTGTATTACCATCATCATCTTCAAAGATATCATCACTACAGGCTCCCCAACTACCTATACCCCCACCATTTTCTATTGCTTCAAAGGTAATATTAACCTCTCCTGAAAATTCAGGACAACCATAGTTACTAAATACCATATCACCATTAGTATGAACTTTACCTTCTAGCTGATCACTAGCGCCAAAATTCACAACTCCTGTATTTCCGGGCCCAATCGGTTCTTCCTTATGAGTAAAATACATAAATTCTTCAAAACCCTGGGGGACCATAGTCGTATAGACTCTTCTCTCAATGGAGACATCCGTTCCACTCGGGGTTGTGTATTCAGCGACACCAGTAGCATAGGCAATATATTCTTTTCTTGTTGAATTAATTTGCAACCTGGTGGAACAGGCAATATCTTTATATAAACCTACAGGCTGATCATTCTCATCTTTTCCATAATCAACCCCATTTTGAATTAATAAAGTATCAGATGTAATCTGAGGTAAAATGATAATACCAACATCATTTAATCCAGCTTCAGCGGCATAAAGAGCTCTCCACTCTGCATATCTATATTTTTCCATGGCAGACTGGCTAAATGAATTCTTTAAGTAAGCTACTGTAAATGACATGCTAACGAGAGTAAACAGTAATGCTAATGGAGCTACACTTCCTCTATTAAACTGTCTATGCATTATCTCCACCCATTGCATTTGTAACTTTTGTTTGTATGTAGGCAGTACCAAGAAAAACAGTTCTATGATATGTATGCTCTTCTATTATGTCTTGTGTAACCTCATCCATTACGTCTGACTTCATTCCAAGATTAAGCGTTAAATGAATATAAGAATTTTTAAATACAGATAAACTCGGACTGCCCGCGGTTTCGTATTGCACTACAAAATCATCCACATATATTTCACGCCGGCCTCGACCTCGAAAAGCACCTTCAATTGGGAAATTTAAGACACCATCTACTGGATCATCACCATTAAACCGAATACCATATTTATTATGGCACGATATTGTAAGATCTGGAGAAAGATCAGTGAAATTTTCGTACAACTTTATTCGGGAGAAACCATTCTGGCCATCAATCTCAATTTTCTGTGCAAGGTTTAACTCACGAGTAATTTCTCGCATAACATTATTGCCATACTGTCGAAGGTCTTGCCTTACCGTATCAGCCTGGTAATGCAGCATCACTGCCTGGGCCCCACTGGTCATTCCAAGTGCGATTATGCTTACGACTACTATGGATGCAGAAAGCTCAAGTAAGGTCATCCCTTTTGATGTATAGTTAAAAATTTTCACCATTAAATCTCAAACACTGTCATTATTGTTGATAGTTTTCTCTCTTGGACAACATTGCCCGCATAGGATCCGGGGGGCGTTATAAAACGGTCATCCCACCTAATCCAACATTTTAACTCATAACGGTTAAAATCTGTTGACCCAAAATCATTAAACCTATCCAACCTATCTAAATCATAATATAATTTTGCTCGAATAGAATTCTTTTTTCCCAAAGCTCCGACAAGGTAAACATCATCGCCATCAGGATCACCAGCTCGTTCCGATGGAGAAAGGTTACCATCTGCCACCCTGCCTTTCCAATATTCCATATAATTTAACAATTCTTCTGTGGCACGCTCTTTGACCTGTAATGAATGCAGCTCACTCCTGCCATGTACAATGCCCATTAATAGACCAATACAAGCAATTGAGATTATAACTGTGGCAGTCATTACCTCAATAAAAGAAACGCCTGGACTAGTCTGCTTAAAATTCATGGCTTACAATACGTTTTGGGCAAAAAGTTTTGGATTTTCAGCAATTCCTTGAGCCATTTTTCTTTCTATCTCACCTTTTGAGACAAGGCGCTGTAGGTCCTGGTCTAAAGATTGCATACCTTCAACACCACCGGACTGAATTATAGATGGTATTTGGTATATTCTATCTTCGCGAATGAGATTCCTGATAGCTGTATTTGCAATCATAATTTCACATGCAGGTATTCTACTTTTCCCATCTTTAGTCTTTAATAGTTTTTGAGCTATTACAGCTTCTAAACTTTCGGAAAGCATAGACCTTATTTGACTCTTTTGGCCCGAAGGAAAGATATCAATTATGCGGTCAATAGTCTTTACGGCACTCGAAGTATGCAGCGTAGATAAAACCAAGTGACCAGTCTCTGCTGCTGTTAATGCTAACGAAATAGTTTCAAGGTCACGCATCTCTCCAACAAGAATGACATCAGGATCTTCACGTAAAGCTGAACGCATAGCATTTGCAAAACTATGTGTATTAGCACCAAGCTCTCGCTGATTGATTAAGCATTCCTTTGTGTGATGATAATACTCTACTGGATCTTCAATAGTTATAATATGAGATTTCCTCTGAGTATTGATATGATCTACCATAGCAGCCAGAGTCGTACTTTTACCAGACCCTGTTGGACCAGTTAGAAGTACGAGTCCACGGTCTAATAATGCTAGATTTTTTAATACAGGCGGAATACCTAAATCATCGAAGTCTTTTACCACCTCTGGAATGGTTCTAAAAACGCCCGCAAATCCTTTAATCTGACTAAAAAAGTTTACACGAAAGCGACCCTTACCTTCCAGACTCGCTGAAAAATCAATCTCTTTTCGTTCTTCAAAAAGCTTTATCTGATCCTGATCCATGACTTGAGGAAGAATAGATTCCATATCCTCGTCTGTAAGACGATCCATGTTTAGTGGTTGCATAGTCCCATTTATACGAACCATGGGAATGGACCCCACGCTCAGATGGAGATCCGATGCACCACTATCAACGGAATAAGCTAGAAGTTTATTTAAATCCATAAAGAACTATTCTCCTTCAGGGGATCCATATCCTAAAAATTTTCCATTGTCTGCATCATAAACTACTTGATGACCTGCGCCACCCGACATTTCCTCAGTGCTTGTAGCTGTTATTCGACCACCTTGGTCACTTAATTGAATATCAAATGTCCATTTGAGTTTCGTTGAACGGCTTATATCCAACTGCCCTGCCTGTTCTAACTGGTCTGTCTCCGTTGGCCACTCACCACGCGTCTGGTAATACATTTTAGATGCATTATTGACATTAGACATCACCGTCCGGGCTTCTGATGCATAGGAACTTTTTACATAGTTTAAATAGGTAGGTAATGCAATCACAGCAAGAATCGCAACAATTACAACAACAACCATGATTTCAATCATAGTAAATCCTGATTGTGTTTTTCGTTTAAGGTTCATGACTTTTCGTCTCCTTATTTCAATTAAATTAGCGAGGTAGAATTATTTAGGCATCTCCGCATGGACGATGCACTCCTCCCAACTCAATTAAAAAACGAAAAAAAGTGTGATTTTACTCACACTTTATCTAGATTATTTCAAGTAGAGTATTTTATGGGTATTAAGAAAGGATAATGATGTGAGTTTAATAAAATAAATTCCTGTAGAAACACCCGCGCCATTTTCATCTTTTGCATCCCAAATCACACTATAATATCCACGCTTGGCTTCACCATTTTTAAGTGTTTTTATCAACCTACCATTCAAGTCATAAACAGCCAAATGAATTTGGCCAGTTTTGGCAATATCGTAGGAAATGGATGTACTCGGATTAAAAGGATTTGGATAAGGAGAGTCTAATGAAAATTTTGAAGGAAATTGTTCATCTGAATTCAAGTCTAATAAATCAGACAGCAAATATACAATGCCGTTGAATTCAATTTCTTCAAATTCATAAAGATGATCGATATCGTCACGATTGGGATATAGATCAATGATCTGGAAAGACGAATCCGATGTTACAAATGGAGGCAGAATAGCATAATAATTGTAATCACCGCGGTAAATAGCCCTGTCCACGCCTGATCCCCCAATGAGTATGTCGTCTCCACCATATCCAATAAATGTATTATTCCCATTTGTACCTACAATTTGATTGGAAAAATCATTTCCGTAAAAATTGATGGATTGATCTCCTGATGTTTCGATATTTTTTAAATATTGGGAGCGATACGTATAATCCAGCCCTTCTTGGTTTTTCATGAAAAAGTTGGAATTAAAGCCTTGAGGTAAAACAGCCGTGTACTCCCAAGCTTCTCCAAAATAACCATTAATAATTGCAAATAATGCAGAATCACCTATCGCCATAGCTTCTCGAGTAATAAAAGCATATTCCTGATCACCGCAAAATCCATCGCCATTGGGATCATGGGCCCAAAGTCCAAAATAACATTCTAATCCCATAGCAAAGTATTCTTCGTCAAAATCATCTTCAGGTAAATCACTCAATGGATTATAAACATCATTATTGATGGCATTTAGCATAGCTGATTCGATAGCATTTTGCATAGCAGGCAAGGCCAACTGAACCCCATATCCATGCATAAAGTGTAAAACTTCTTCGTAGGTTGCATCCCTTTCGGTACTATTCATGTATTCCGAAGAACCTTCGGGAAAAACTTCTATAGCAAGGAGATCCTGTCCATTCACTCCGGAATCAAAAATATCCCAGATATACGGATTTTCATATTCATCTTCGTCATTCAATAGAAACATAATTGCATTGCTTGCAGCCATGGCAATGGCAATATTTGATTTGTCACTGCCCCAGTCTGTGTCTGGAATATCAGTGAGATATGATTCAAGCACGCGGCGAGTATGTAATATTTGTTGAACCGTGAAATTATCCTGAATCAAGAATTGAATCAAATCGCCATTGGGCGCCACAATATGAGTATACCTAGATGCCACATTGCTGAACAGAGAGTCCACATCATCCGGTAAATTCACAATTCCATTCTCTGATGATGATATATCAATATTTCGAAGAATAGGCGTTGAGTTATCTCCTGTTACAAAAAGATTTACACCAATACTCGCAGATTCTACATCTGGAGCAGTAACATTGATATTTGCAGAATAATAACCCGCATTCATTCCGTTCGTTACAACCTGGACATAAATTTCGGTTGATTCACCTCCGAAAAGCACCCCGGATAAATCACCTGCTTCCGCTGACAAAATAAGCCAGGAATTTTCATCATCCGCTTGAGCTGCGGCCCAACTGAATTCACTTGCAATGAATTCTTCATTTGAGACAATTTGGGTACCCATACTACCATCATTATTCTGGAAGCCAATAGTACCGGAATTCAGGACACCATCCATATTTTGGTAATTTGTAGCAAAGGCGCCATTAGAGTACAAGACGATTTGAAAATCAAATTGACCCCATTCATCAGGATTCCAGCGAACCACATTGTTAAACCAGATGACAGCACGTTCTTGATTAACATGATAATATATATCTCCGGATGAATTAGAGTTCCCGCCTTCATTATTTGGATTCAGATCATCCCAAAAACCAAATATGGCAGGTCGTGGCGCACTTGGAGATGGGAGATCACTATTCAACCATGCATTTTCATTCTCACTGTTCCATCCTATCCACCCATTAGCATTAACTTCAACATAATTATACGATTCATTAAAAAATTCAAAATCAAAAGGTAAATCAACCGGATTATCGGCAAATAAATCATTGTGAGTAAAGTTGAGAAGGGTGGCATTATTCTGAATATCAATCCACTCATATTCCATTCCCAATTCTTCAGCAGCTGAAGTCCAATAATAATTACCTCCATCGGGGCCACCCTGGGGATTCGAAAATGGAACATCACCTGCGGCATTTACTGAATAATTCAATTGGGTTTCTGCCTCTCCAACATTTGACAAGGTTACAGTCTGACTTCCAAGGTCTCCCGAAGTTACATTGAAATTGAGTTCGTCAGGATTAACTTCAATTTCCGGTACACCGAATGATACGGTGAATGAAATAGTTTCATCGGCGCTGGTT
>JABHKE010000179.1 GCA_018692355.1 Fidelibacterota bacterium | reverse complement strand
AGTTAATAATGTATTAAATTAATACTTAATTATAGCTTGTATACATTAATAACTTATGTAAATTAGAAATAATAACTAAAAAATGGAAAAATAAAATGAAAAATAAATTAGTAATATTCTTAATAGTCTCTATGAACCTTGGTCATGCTCAGATTGGAGATGTCATTTGGGAAGATAATTTTGACAATCTGGATAACTGGATGAAGATTACAGGAAATGGGTCCTGGGGCTGGGGCAATGGTGAGTTGGAATTCTACCAGGAAGAAAATGTGGAGATAGCTGAAGTCCCAGATGAGCCCGGAAATAATGCGCTGCACATAACAGCCATGGAAGAGTCAGGTCCCGGTATTGTTGACCAATGGGGAAATCCGTTAAACTTTACATCGGGAAAGGTGACCACAAAAGCCAAAATAGCTATCAAGTATGGTGTGATTGAGACAAGAGTAAGAGTGCCAAACCTTGATCTTGGAGGATGGCCTGCAGTATGGCTGCTTGGAACATCAAATCTCAATTGGCCTCATTGTGGCGAACTCGATATGATGGAAATGGGATCTAGCCAAGCTTTCAGAGATTTACACGATGAGCACAACGGCGGTAATGGTTCAAACAATTCAACCGTTAATCAAATAGTTGGGGCAAACGCTATTTTTTATGCAGATGAAGCTTTGGTCCCAGAAAATCCATCTGGTGCCGCCAGTATTTCATGGGATCCGGATGATGATTACTGCAGGCCCTACTACAATTATGATAATTTAAACGACAGGTTTCTCACCTATCGAATTTATTGGGATCCAGACAGTATCCGGTTTACAGTAATCGATAATGAAGTGGAATATGATTTTTACACTGACCCATTACCCATTGATAGTGTTTCTGCTGAATTTCAACAACCATTTTATTTAATAGCAAACCTAGCTATAGGCGGAGCATTTACAGATGCAGAATATCTTGGTGGAAGCGGATTGCCGATTTCTATGCCTTTCCTTGCTCATATGTATGTTGACTACATTAAAGTAATGGAATGGAACGGGCAGGGGGAAGTTCATATCGGGCCGCCCACTTTCCAGGGAGGTACCTTTGGCCTCTTTACAGACACAACTCCGATTGATAACGGTTTGGTAGCCAGTGATGATGCGGAAATCTATGTCTGGGAAGGCACCTTAAGCGAAGGCAGTATTCCACCCTATGAAGGTGAAAATGGCATATCATGGCAAACTACTGGATTAGGCTGGTTTGGCGCAGGAATCATGTCCATGCAGCCAGTTAACCTATTCAATTTTGAAGAAGGACATTTAAAATTCATGATCAAAATACCGGCAAATATTTCATTCCAAATTGGTATTATAGATGCCTGGGGCAATCAGTCGTATGTTGACTTTCCAGCGAACCAAACCAAATACGGTCTTGTTAGAGATAGTAATTGGGGACAGGCATCAATCCCCGTGAGTGATATCCGCGGAGAATTTATTGATTTAAGAATGTTGAGCTATGAATTTGTTATTTTGGAGGTAAATGGTGCGGGATGTGAGTTCGCACTGGATGATATTTATTGGGATGGCGGCGGAGTTGTCAGCGTTATTGAAGGCGAATTTAGTAATACCCCAATTAAATATAGTTTGAATAACAACTATCCCAATCCTTTCAATCCATTGACAACCATCGGCTATGATTTACCCAAAGATGGATTCGTAAACGTTACTATCTATGATGTAATGGGGAAGCCTGTCAAATATTTGGTCAATAGCCGACAAAATTCAGGTTTTAAATCTATTCAGTGGGATGCTACCAATAACAGTGGTCAACCAGTGAGTGCTGGGGTCTACCTTTACCAGATACGGGCTGGTGAGTATATGCAGACTAAGAAAATGGTATTGTTGAAGTAATCTAATTTATTGGGAAAATCTTTTCGTCATGGGATATGACTAGCCAGACATATATGTAAATGAAATGGAGTTTAAGTTGAATACAGTTTTAAAAATATATTTAGTGCTATTTTGTTTTTCAAATGCTACTCAAGTTACATTTATTGTAGATATGTCAGAAGAAACTGTTGTCGCTGGAGATGGTAATTATCCTGCTGTTTATGTTTCAGGAGCAAATATAAATGGCCCTGGAGGGTTGGCAATGACAGATAATGGGGATGGGACATGGGAACTTACAACTCAACTTAGCCCAGGCGACTATACTTACAAATTTAGGAATGGTTATTATGATTATTGGGATGGACCTGGTTGGGAAAGCGATAACGGACTTATTGAAGGCGGTTGTGCAGTAGGTGATTATTTTGACAGGCAAGTAAGTGTTGGAAATAGTGACCTTGTTGAAGGGGGCTTTTGTTTTGGAAGTTGTGATGAATTATGTAACAGTGATTCCATTGAGTATATAATGGTTTGGAGTGATGAATTTGATTCTCCGAATATAGATATGGGCAAATGGAGCTATGATGTTGGGACCGGTAATTGGGGATGGGGGAATGATGAAGCACAATATTATACCAGTAATTTTAATAATTCTTTTATAGAAAATGGGAATTTGGTTATACAAGCGCTTCTTCAGAATTATGGTGGTGCGAATTATACATCCGCCCGTATGGTAACAAGAAACAAAGCTGACTGGACTTACGGCAAAATTGAGGTACGAGCAAAGTTGCCAGCGGGGATTGGCACATGGCCTGCCATATGGATGTTGCCTACTGATTATGTCTATGGTGGATGGCCGAATAGTGGAGAAATGGATATAATGGAGGCTGTGGGGCACGTCCCTGGAGTTATTCATGGAACTGCACATACAGACTTATATAACTGGTATGATGGCAGCCCTCCACCAGGTGGGCAAATAACAGTGAGTGATTACAATAACCAATTTCATGATTATATACTGGAATGGACTGAGAATAATCTCAAATGGTATGTTGATGATACACATTATTTTACATACTCAAACAATAATCAAGGCTGGTCCTCCTGGCCATTTGATCAAGACTTCCATTTATTATTAAACATAGCAATAGGTGGGACATGGGGAGGACAACAAGGAATTGATGATAGCATATTCCCGGTTCGGATGGAAGTTGATTATATAAGGGTCTATGAGGCTTCTTCCGAACTCCCGTCTCAAGCAAGAACAACACCTAATACTTTTAACCTTCACCGTAACTATCCCAACCCGTTTAATCCCATCACTACATTGAGCTACGAACTACCAGAACAAGCCCACGTAACACTAACGATCTACGATTTGGTGGGTAGAGAAATAACTAGACTTGTAAATACTACTCAGGGAGCAGGTGTTAAATCAATCCAGTGGGAGGCGACTAACAATATAGGTCAAACAGTCTCTGCAGGAATATATCTTTATATGCTACAAGTTGGAAATTTAAGGGAATTCAGGAAAATGGTTCTTGTCAAGTAAAGATAAAACATCTTTTAAATAAAATATTAATTTTAATAATTTTAAAATGAATAGTTAAAAAGGCTGAATAAAATAATAGAAAAATAGTTAATCCCACCAAGGGTCAGATTTCGAAGATTCAGCTAATAAATTATTTACAGATTATTGCTTAATAGTTTTATAAAATTGATTGTAATTGTAATAGTTTTCCCAGCTGAATTTGAACAATAATCAGTGAATTCACTTTGCACGAATCAATTACCAATTGAAATGAAGTGAGTAAATATTAATTTTTTAGGAGATTTGTTCCAGTGAAATTGTTTGATAAAATACAAAACAGGTTGAAAATGGCAAAACGGCCAATTCACCTTAGCGGGAATCCTTTGAGATTTGGTCGACTATCTGCTTGGCATAACCCAAATAGAGATGAAACAAAACCTCAAAACTAATTTGATATTTTAAATCAATACAAAAAAAGCCCATCTTTGTCTGATGGGCTTTTTTTGATAACATTTATAATAATAGAATGAAAATTCGCTCCCAACATTCTATACAAATACATACCCACACAGACAGATTATACTGAAACAGTTAGAGTGATTTTGTGGAGGCGGGGAGAATCGAACTCCCGTCCAAGATAGAGTGATGTAAGACGTCTACATGCTTAGTCGTCCGATTGGAATCTTATTCTTCCTTTTACCAGCGACAAAAACCAGGAAGAACCAGCCTGCTAAATTTCATCCCAAATTTGCAGGCACATTTGGGACTAGCCTATGTAAGTGACGCTCCTTGGGTTAAACCACAGACGCATTCAACCCGGAACGAACTACAGTCTAAGCTGCAGCCATGTAGCCGTAATCGGCAACTATAGGTATTGACAGATGATTAAGGAGGTAACTATCATCCTCCGCGTGCAGTCCGACATGTCTCATATCCCGTCGATACCGATCGCCCCCATTTTCAAAAAGCATTAAAATTTAAGGTGGTTCCAGAAACCAGAAAAGGCTTCCAGCGCCAACCCGAAGCCTTTCCAATAAAGCTGAAATTCTTGTTTATCAACTTTAATTACTTGTCATCCTCTTTTATAAAAAATTCTTATTCATAAATTTTTGCCAAAAAAAGGCCAACTATTATAGACCAAATTTGAAATTAAGCGCAACCATTAAAGTGAATTATTTTTAACTTTTTCCAATGAAATCTTATTATGTTTATGTTATTGAGTTGGATCCTGCTGTTGCCGATCTGCGAAAGTTCAGAGCAAAAAACCCTAAATATATCAAAGGGAATGGCTGCGTTTATGTTGGGCAATCATCCAGAAAACCTAATATCCGATTTGAACAACATAAGGAAGGTTATAAATCCAATAAATATGCACAACAATTCGGATTAAAACTTCGGCCAGACCTTTTTGAGAAATATAATCCGATTCCCACCCGGAAGGATGCGGAAGAAATTGAAGAAATGTTAGGTAAGGAATTGCGAAAACGCGGGTTAGGTGTATGGTTCAATTAATTAAATTATTTT
>JABHKE010000157.1 GCA_018692355.1 Fidelibacterota bacterium | reverse complement strand
ATTCAAAATTATCATTGCAGTAATAAAAATGATGAGTAGTCCACCAACTATTATTGGTTTATTCATGTGTATAATCTGTCCTTATCCTAAGATAGAATTTCGTCTAATGTTTCGGCCAAGAAAAGAGCATTTTCCCGGTTAAAAACTAGTGGCGGTTTTATTTTTAAAATATTGTGATCCGGCCCATCGGTGCTAATCAGGATCCCTTTTTCTTTCATGGCATTCTCAATTTGGTAGGCTTCTTTATCTGCTGGGTCTAAAGATTCTAGATCGCGAACCAATTCAATCCCTAGAAATAATCCATGCCCTCTCACATCGCCAATCATGGAATATTTTTCTTTCAATTCATTTAATAATGATTTCAAATATTTACCAACATCTTTCGCATTTTGCTGTAAGCCTTCATCTTCTATCACATTCAAGACCGCATGTCCCACAGCACAGGAAACAGGATTCCCACCAAATGAATTGAAATATTCCATGCCGTTATTGAATTCATCCGCAATGGCTTTAGTGGTAACTACCGCAGAAAGTGGATGACCATTGCCCATGGGTTTTCCCATAGTCACAATATCTGGAACAATATCTTGAGTCTCAAATCCCCAAAAATGATCTCCCATTCTTCCAAACCCTATCTGAACTTCATCGGCAATACAGAGCCCGCCAGCCTTTCTAACTTTCTGGAATGATTCTTTCAAAAAACCTTGCGGTGGTACTAATTGTCCACCGCAACCCATGAGTGATTCAGCAATAAATACAGAAACTTGTTTTCCAGATTCTTGAATTTCATCAAGTAATATTTGAACTTCATTTGCATACGCTGTTCCGGAATCTTTTCCTCGATATTTTCCACGAAATGAATCCGGCATTGGAACCGTGTGAACAAAATCAGGGGCACCGCTTCCACCCTTTCCATTGTGCTTATAGGGGCTGATCTCAATCAGGGAAGACAGATTGCCATGATAAGCAGCATCCAGGACGATTGTTTCTTTGCTTTGGGTGACATGGCGAGCGATCCGAAGAGCCAGATCATTGGCTTCGCTACCAGAATTGGTAAAAAAACATACATCAAGCCCAGCTGGCATTTTATCCGTGAGCTTCTGTGCATAATTGACTATAGTTTCATCCAAGTACCGCGTATTGATATTCAGTTTTTCATATTGGAGTTGAGCAGCTGCCACCACTTTTGGATGGCAATGACCTACATGCTGGATATTGTTTACCGCATCTAGATATTGATATCCTTCCGCATCATAGAGATACTGTCCTTCTCCTTTTACAATATGGAGTGGTTCATTATATGACAAGCTTAGAGATGGTGACAGATGTGTTTCTCTAAGAGTGTATATTGATTTTCTAGCTAGCAATTTAAAATGATATGATTATTAAAAAATTCTTGTAGGCATCTTTTATAAGTTTAATTAGGATAGCTAAATATTTAAAACATTTATTTACACTCCTTATCTTTATTACATACTTAAAAGTTCCATGAATAAAAATTGACAATATAAATTGTATGACATAAATTAAAGTTGTCTTGCAAACGATTGCAATAACGAATGTACATAAAAACTAACCAATTGGAGAAAAAGTTATGAACAAAAAATATTTTAATTTTTTAACTCTTATTTTGATATCATCCTTTGTCTTCTTCTCATGCGAGGAAGATGCTGATCCAGCAGATACTGTAGTTCCAACCCCTGTTATTACTTCGATTAGTCCTGTTGAAGGATATCCAGGTGAAGAAGTAACTATCACGGGTGAGAACTTTAACGCTAATGCAGCATTGAATTTGATTGAGATAGACAGCAACGGTGTATCACTGGCATCGGTAACACCTACAGAAGGAACTATAACATCATTGAAATTTACCCGTCCTAATGTTAGTGGAGTTGGTGTTTCAATAAGCGCTAATTTGAAAGTACGCAATGTTGAAGATGCAGATGAAAAAGTTAGCGATTCCGTATCTATCACCTTGTTACCCATTTTTGATATAATCACGGTTGCTGGCCTTCCCAAAACAAAGGGTGGCCTTGCTTTCGATGCAGACGGAAACTTGTATGCACGCGGGCAAGATCCTGCAGAAGTATATAAGATCACTCCTGAAGGGGTTGAAAGTTATTTCGGCCAAACACATTGGGGAGAAGGTGAAATGCATTTTGGTCCTGATGGGTACCTCTATGCTGCAGTCGTTTGGGGTGACTATGGGATTGTTCGAATCCCTCCAGGAGGCGGCGATTATGAAGACTATATGCCCGCAGATACTGATGTAAATAACCCATTTGATTTCGATTGGGATAGTGATGGGAATATGTACATTGGAACAGCTGATGGAACTATTTACCGTCGATCAGCTAATGCAGATACTGCCACATTAATAAAATCGTATGGATATTGGGGATCGCCTATGCGTTACTATGATGGTGATCTTTATTGGTGGACAAAGGGTGATACTGTAGCTTCTGCAGGAGGCGAGAATGGTCTTTGGAAAGCACCAGTACCCGCTGAAGGCGATACAATATCACCAGCGTCAAGCACCCAGATTTTATCAAGTGATGATCATACTCCTTCAGGGCTAGCGATCGATGGTATGGGAAATACATATCTCATGGATGGTTGGATTGATGCGGATGACACTACTGGGACGATTACTCAAGATTTAGTCCGTGTAACACCAACTGGAACTGTAGAAAGCATTTATACACTGCCTACTCAAAACCCGAATAAAGCAGTGTGGCATGATAACAAGCTCTACGTTGCCAAAGGGAATCAAGGCAATCAAATATATGTCATTTATTTGGGCCCAGATTATGCCACTGGTGCCGTACCACAATATTAATATAAGGTACTAAAAAAATAACGCCCCGTATGGGGCGTTATTTTTTTACCCATTGTTGTAAATAACCAACTAATTAATTTCTATTTTCTTTTGGAGAAAAAGAGTTTTCTGATGCGCAATTTTTCCACTATATCTAATAAAATACTGAATTTGAATAACAATCTTTCGATTAAATATTTGACCATTGGAATATGCTTTCAAGCTCTTATTTGGGGTGGAGTTACTGGAAAAATATCAGGTTCGATTGTAAATAGAGAAACGGGAGAATCATTACCTGGGGCAAATGTGGTTGTAGTTGGGACATCCCAAGGTGCAATGGCAGATGATGACGGCGAATATTATATTTTGAATTTGAGGCCTGGAATTTATTCAATATCGGCTTCAATGATTGGATTCCAAGCTACCACACGAAAAGATGTCACAATACATGCTGACCATACAGCTTTAATCAGCTTTGAATTATCTACCAAAGTGATTGAAGGTGAAGAAATTTTTGTAATAGCAGATAAAGAAATTATTCTCATGGACAGGTCAGCTAGTGAAGTAAGTATCGTAGCTGACGATATTAAAAAAGTCCCAAAAATTCGTGATATTAAAGATTACTTGAACTTAGAAGCAGGAATTGAAAATGATTTGATTCGTGGTGGCAGTTTGGATCAAACTGCTTTAATGGTTGATGGGATGTCTTTCGTAGATAATCGTTCAAACCAACCTGTTATGATGGTAAATATGAGTTCCATTGACCAAATAAGTATTATCAAAGGTGGATTCAATGCTGAATATGGAAATATTCGATCAGGTCTAATTAATATAATTACAAAAGAAGGTTCCCCAACAAGCTATAGCGGATCAATTGACATTCATTATGATCCTCCACAATATAAACATGATGGATTTTCGCTTTATGATCCGATGAATTATTATCTTAGACCATTTTTAGAACCAAGTGTAATGTGGGGCGGAACCCAACACTGGGATACTGATATGCAAGAAAGCTATCCAGAGTTTATTGGATGGAATGCAGTATCAGCGAATTTATTATCTGATAATAATCCTTCAAATGATATGTCACCATCCCAAGCCCGTGACCTTTTCCTATGGTATCACCGGGCCGAAGGAAGTGATGATCTAGATCAAAAACAAGGGCAATATGCCCATAAACCTGATATCAACCTAGATATTGGATTTGGCGGGCCAGTACCATTGGTTGGGAAAGCAATTGGGAACATGTCTTTTTACTTCTCGCACCATAATAAGAATGAAATGTTTGCACTGCCAACTGCAAGAGACTATTACAGTGAATCAAATACCCAACTAAAGCTAACAATGACGCCCAAAGAGAAGATAAAATTGAAAATTGAAGGCTTGTATGGTGAAGTTAATACATTATCTGCAAGTCCAGAAGGATCCGGGAATAATTGGTATTTAGATAGCGGCACTGATATTCTTTCAAGTTACCTGGCAACATCTGATGCTTATGCAGATGGCGGCAGCTCAGCTATGTATTGGCCTAACGCGCTGAACCCATTTAATATATATCGTTCAATGGTGGGACTAACACTGGATCATGTGATAAGCCCCAGTACATTCTATAATATTCGAATTTCAAATGTGCATTTAAAAAATGCGTGCTATGGCCCCGATTTCATTCGTGATACTACAGCGATACGATCCTTTGGAAACGTAATCGTTGACGAGGCCCCGCTTGGGTTTTTAGTCGCAAGCGATTATACACCATCAGGAGATGGAATGGTATTTGCATCCTTAGGTGGTGTTACTCGAGATAACTCCGAAGTGACAACGTTAAATATTAAAGTTGATTTGACCAGTCAAATAAACAAAAGACACCAATTCAAAACCGGTTTTGAATTTAACTATGATGATCTAAATACAAATTATCAAAGCCAGTTTTCCTATGCGCCCAAGAATAACTATGTAAATCAATATCGAGCTTATCCATCCAGGTTAAGTGCTTACATTCAAGACAAGATTGAGATCAAGGGACTTTTTGCTAATCTGGGCCTAAGAATTGATAGTAACAATCCTAACAAAGAGTGGTACACAGTTGATGTTTATTCAAAATATCTTTCACCTACTTTTAAAGAAGACTTTACTCAATCAGCTCCTAAAGAATCTGCAAAAGGCCATATCAAAATTAGCCCGCGTATTGGTATCTCACACCCTGTCACCAGTGCAGCAAAGTTATACTTTAACTATGGTCATTTTTATTCTATGCCATCATCCATTGATATGTATCAGATAGGCTATGGAACTGCCTACCAAGGGATTGATTTTTTGGGAAATCCTTCTGCAGAGATACCAAAAACAGTATCTTATGAATTGGGTGTAGAATATAATCTTTCAAATACAGTTCTTTTACATGCATCAGGCTATTATAAAGACGTTTTTGAACAAATTGCATATGTTAATTACACCAACATAGATGGAAGTGTAAACTATACGACTACAGAAAATAGTAATTATGAAGATATCCGTGGGTTTGAGATAAGAGCACAAAAAAGATATGGACGATGGTTTACAGGCTGGATAAACTATAATTATATTGTGCAGACATGGGGATATTTTGGACGAGATCATTACTATGAAAATCCTCGTGACCAGCTTCGCTATGGTTATCAAAATCCAAAGCAGGAAAAACCATTAGCCAGACCTTTTGCAAGGAGCAGTTTAGTTTTCCACACACCCAAAGCTTGGGGCCCTAAAATATTTGGGATGAGACCGTTTGGGCAATGGCAAGCAAATATGTTGCTAACCTGGAAAGCTGGGGATTATACAACATGGGACCCTTTAGAGACCTATGTACTACAGGATAATTTACAGTGGAGAAGTGAATTCAATGGCGACTTGCGTATAGCAAAAAATATTTCTGGTGAGAAAAATGATTTATTGTTCTTTATGGATATAACAAATGTTTTAGGGCTTCAATATATTTCTATCCAAGGCTTTGACGGCGGTGATGATTGGCGAGATTATCTTGAATCTTTACACCTTCCAATGTATGATGGTGAAGAATATTTGGCTAAAGGGTATACCGGCGGGAATGATCGATTAGGGGATGTATCTAGTAAAACCAAGCCTCATATTAATATGCCTAACAGAGGATTTTTAACTTATCTTAACCCCAGACGATTTACCATTGGGTTCAGGTATAATTTTTAAAATATATCCAAAATAATGAATCACAAATTTAAACTTAGTCAACTATATATCACCGTATTAATAGGTTTATCTCAAATTATTTATGCTGGTACTTACAAATGGGTGCGTATAGGTAATGTTGAAATGAAAGTAGTGGATAATACTGATCAGGACCAACTTTCGGGTTCCAGAGCAGTCTATTACTACTATGATAACTACCAAGCATTTCATCTTTACAATGCTGGCTGGCACTTGGGCACTACTGATTGGGTTGATGATACGGGGACAAATTGGCCTATAAAAGTAGTCGGAACTGCAACCGCAGGTGCCAATGAAAATATTACAATGCCAATAGCTGACGATGAAGGCATCACCTTAAGACAATACCGACGGTATGATCCACCCACCATCAAAGTAGATGGTGATATCTTGAACGACCCTTTTCCATTGGCCGGCGACGAAGTAAATCCTGATAAAATTCCCGGTACAGCTGATCTAATGATGGAGTCTACGGTTAACACTATAATGGGAGTTACTCTAAAACAGAAAGTACTTGCATGGAGTAGTGCAGACTACGATGATTTCATTATTTACGACTGGACCTTCATCAATAATGGGAATACTGATGATGATGATGAAATAGAACTACCAGGGCAAAATTTAGATGATGTTTACTTTATGCGGATGAATAATTTTTATTCTCCAGGTAGAGGTACACCTTGGTATAGTACTTATGGAGAAAGGGTTGGGGATTCATTACGAATGATGTATGGTTATCCTGCCCGCGGGCCAAATTCTGATTATGATGATTTTGGTGACCCTGATAAATCAAAAAATTTTATTAATACTCCATTCTATGTTGGTGAGGCTTTTCTACACGTAGACAAATCTGTAGCTGACAAATCTGATGATGTTACACAGCCTCGAATGACCGGTGTAAATACTGTAGAAATTTTCTGGTTAAAGTTTGAAGCTTCAAGCCACAGTGCCAGTGAGTTAGATAACTTATATGAAGTTTTACAGTACGGATTTGGTGGACCTCTGTTCAATTTAGAATATCAGACAGAGAATGTCTATAATAATACTTTTCACTCTCAGAGAATGGACGAACAAGGTTATAAATTCCCTAAGGAATTTCCTTGGTGGAATTGGCGAGCTATAGCACACACTTCTTCCGGCCCGTATGATCTTGCGTTTGGCGACAGCATTCGATTTGTTTATGCATTTGTTATGGGGAGTATTTCACCGGAAAAAGGCAGGGAACTAGGTAAGGCATGGAAAGAAGGAACAGCTTCGTGGAGTGGAGAGAATAACTTACCCCCCCAATACATTGCTCATCCTGATTTATATGACGATGATAACGATTATGCCAAAGATTGTTGGATAGCTACTGGAAAAGATTCTCTCTTTAAAAATGCATGGGCAGCTCAATACGCAGTCCAAAATAATTATGAACTTCCGGTCCCTCCTCGAGCGCCATCGGTTGATGTTCGTAGCTTGCCTGACCATATTCAAATTAATTGGGGAGAAGAATCCGAAGTTGAACCTGATTTTTCCGGTTACAGGGTTTATCGCAGTATCGGGAGCGCTGATTCATCCTTCACAAGAATTTTTGAATGCGGCGGGAATTCCAGTATCCCTGTCACTCATAGCTACAATGATACTTCTGCACAAAGAGGAGTCGCATATTTCTATTACGTGACAGCTTTCGATGATGGGATATCAAATGCCCCTAGTCCAGACGGAGAAGTTCACAGCCTTGAAAGCGGTTGGAATTTGAATCGTACCCGGGCTGCAGCGTATAGGTCACGTCCTTCTGGGACCCTTAAAACAGTTCGGGTGGTTCCTAATCCATTAAATGTGAATGCCAATAATTTCCCAGGTGAACCTAATAAAATTGTGTTTATGGATATTCCAGCATACTGCACAATAAATATTTATACGGAGAGTGGAGACCTAGTAAAAACCATTGAACATGATTCAGGATCAGGAGATGAAATATGGGGAGGAAATATTCTTGATCTACAAACTGTATCTAAAAGTGGTCAATTACTCGTTAGCGGACTTTATATCGCACAAATCACTGATAATGATTCTGGGGAAATGGCTATAACTAAATTTGTTATTATCAGATGAAGTTAATGTTCTTTACTCTTTTCAATTTTGATAAATCTATTTTTAAGGTAATTAAGTTTATTATTATTACATCTTTCGCAATAGGTATAACTCATACAAAATTGAATGCTGAATTAATTAAAGTTGCTCAATCCGGTTATCAATTTTTAAAAATAGATGCAGATGCGCGAGCTGCAGGAATGGGGGGTGCTTTTACACTTGTTGGCTCAGGCGCAAGTTCAATGTTCTATAATCCAGCTGGAATGGCCAAGGCCACACATAATCTAGATTTTTTTAGTACACAAACAAACTGGCTTGCAGATATACGTTATTATTCGCTGGGGATTACAAAAAAATTAGGCAATCTAGGTACAGTTGGCTTCAGTATGCTATCATCGGATTATGGACAAATAGCTGGTACGCGGGTTGCAGATAATACAGATGGATATATTGAAACAGGAAATGTCAATGTTGAAGCAACTTCATTGGGTCTTTCATTTGCTAAAAATATCACAGATCAATTTTCCGTTGGGGGACAAATAAAATATGTTAGTCAAAACCTTGGAAAAACACTCATACCTGATGGTTCAGAAAAATTAAATGAAACAGGTGGGCTTGCTTACGACTTTGGAACAATCTATTATCCAGGAATAAAAAGTTTTCGTTTTGGTATGGGAATTAGAAATTTTTCGAAAAATTTTAAGTATGAAGATGACTCCTTTCCTTTACCACTTACTTTTACAATGGGAGCTGCATTAGATGTTATGGATTTTCTTAGCAGATTTGGGGAAGACCACAATTTACTCTTTGAAGCAGATGCGGTACACCCTATTGACTACTCAGAACGTTTAAATATTGGATGGGAATACGGATATCGTAAAATGGTATTTTTACGGAGTGGATATAAATTCAATCATGATACTGAGAGCCTTTCATTTGGACTGGGTTTTTCATTAAAGCTTTCCGGTATATTAACAAAGGTAAATTATTCATTTAATGATGCAGGAGACTTTGATCCTGTAAACAGAATTTCATTGGGTATTTCTTTATAATACGTATTACTAATTTTGTTAAAAAAAAAGGTAGAAAAATGACCACTACATCAAAATACTTTAACCTATTTTTATTTATCTTCGTTTTGATTAGCGTAGATGTAATAATTGCAGATTGTGTAGTTTTCGTAAAGCCTGATTCGGCAGACTGGACCCTTGATGAGTATCAGGATCAGATTACCGAAAATGTCAGGATTACCCGAAAACATAATCAAAGTTTATTTAATATTGCCCAAGAAGATGGGTACTCAAATTCCAATGGTTCACCGGTTGGTACCTTATGGGCTGGGATGACAACTGCAAATGCAAGTTCAGCCAATTATAGCAACTTTAAAACGATGCACGGCGGGTCACCTCAATCAATTATTGGAGATACTGTTTCTCTTTACTTGCCGGATGATGACCTTTACTTTGACGTAATTTTGACTTCCTTTTCTGGGAGTGATAGCGGTGGTGGATTTTCCTATATCCGCTATTCTGTTCCATCTGATGGTTGTCTCTTTTTTACAAAACCTGATTCGGCAGATTGGACACTTGATGAGTATCAGGATCAGATTACCGATAGCGTCAGGATTACCCGGAAACATAATCAAAGTTTATTTAATATTGCCCAAGAAGATGGATATTCAGGTTCCAGTGGTTCACCGGTTGGTACCTTATGGGCTAACACGAAGACCGAAAACGCAGATTCTGCGAGTTATACCAGTTTTGCATCGATGCACGGCGGGTCAACCGAATCAATTATTGGGGATACTGTTTCTCTTTACTTGCCAGATGATGGCCTTTACTTTGACGTAATTTTCACTTCCTTTTCAGGGGGTAATAGCGGTGGTGGATTTTCCTATATTAGGACACCTGTAGTTTCTCTAGGATTAGATGATAAATTAAACCCGATTAGATTTTTTGTATCAAACAATTATCCTAACCCATTTAATCCTGTAACAACGTTGGCTTATCAACTCTCAGAGCCAGCTGCAGTTTCTTTAAAGGTTTATGATTTAAAAGGAAAGCAAGTTATGAGTATTAATGAAGGAATTAAATTTTCGGGTAGTCATGATGTAACTGTTAACGCTTCAACACTGTCAAGCGGAACATATTTTTT
>JABHKE010000178.1 GCA_018692355.1 Fidelibacterota bacterium | reverse complement strand
TGGCATCATTGTGTTATTTATCTGGCGGTATAAGCAAAAGAATTAATTCCCGCCTTCGTCATATAAAAATCCGAGAGTAAATTCCCGCCCACATTTTACTGATTATGATTAACCTCCCCCCCAATTTTACATGACCACTTTTATGTGGGAGGGCAAGGGAAAAGACTGCTATATGCGAGATCCGTTTGGTCTCACATTTAATTTATGGGAAGAAAACCAAACATAGAGACTAGGATTAAATTGCTCAGAATATTGATAGATAATGTCGATAAAGTAAAAATAAAATAATAATAAATAGAGGAAAAATGAAATGAAAGACCTTTTAAGTGCCATAGCTGTACATGCTATTTTTGCAATAGCGTTAATCTGGTTGATTCTCAAGATCGCCGGTTAAACTTTCAATGGCGAAATCAATCATTGCAATTGTGGGTCGACCTAATGTTGGGAAATCCACATTTTTTAATCGCCTCCTCAGCCAGCGACAGGCGATTGTTGACTCGCAGGAAGGTATCACTCGAGATAGGATCTACGGGGAGATGGAGTGGTGTGCCCATCCTCTGAAATTCATTGATACGGGTGGTTACATTCCGGAAGATTTTGATATTTTCAATGCTGCTGTGAGGGAACAAGCACAAATAGCCATGGGAGAATCAGATTTAGTCCTTTTCATGGTGGATGGAAAAGAAGGGCCAACTGCAAGCGATCAGGGACTGGCGCAATTCGTAAGAAAAAGTGGAAAGCCATATATTCTTGTCGTTAATAAATGTGATGGGTACAAGACGGATAATTTGATCCACCAATTTCATGAACTTGGGTTAGAATTCCCTATGGCAATCTCTGCATTGAATGGTCGCCAAACTGGTGATCTGTTAGATACAATTTTGAAAAAATTAGATCTGACGGAACCTCCATCGGAAACAGATGAAGAAGAAGGACTCCGCTTGGCAATTGTAGGCATGCCTAATGTGGGAAAGTCTTCCCTGACAAATGGACTTTTACAAAAAGAACGAACCATTGTAACGCCCATTGCAGGTACAACACGAGATGCCATCGATGCTCATATCAAATGGCATGGGAGAGATACTACCTTAGTGGACACGGCAGGGTTGAGAAAGTTGGCTAAGATCAAAGATAAAATTGAGTATTATTCAACGGTACGAACCCAAAATGCTATTGAAGAAGCAAATGTTGTTTTGGTTCTCATTGATGCGGAAAAAGGGTTCGGGAAGCAGGATAAATCCATTGTGGATTTTGTAATCGATAAAGGGAAGGGGCTCATCTTTGTTGTGAATAAATGGGATCTTATTCAAAAAGAAACACACACAATGAAAGATTTTAAGGAAGAGATTCGTTATCAGTTCAAGCCATTGGATCATTACCCGCTATTATTTATTTCGGCGCTGACAAAACAACGCATCCATAAAGTATTGGAAACCGCATGGGAAGTGTACGATCGTAGCCAAAATTTAACTTTGACTAGTAAATTGAATGATGCATTGGATCAGATCATTTTCAAAAATCCACCTCCGGCTGAACAGGGGAAAATTATCAAGATAAAATATGCCACTCAAGTGAGTCGGTCCCCTGTCGTAATCGCACTTTATTTAAACCATCCCACATTGGTAAAAACATCCTATCAGCGGTATCTTGAAAATCAACTCAGACAACATTTTGATTTTAATGGGGTACCAGTCAGATTATCTTTCCGAAAAAAATGAGTTTTGTTGTACCTATCCGGGCACAGACTCATACATTCAAAGAACAGCAATCCAAATTCATTTCCATCATCTTTCCATATGATGACGTTAGTGAGTTCAAATCATGCTTATCTGACCTACGAAAGAAATACCACGATGCCTCCCATGTTTGCTGGGCATATCGAATTTATACAGGAAATCAATTAGAAGAGAACTCATCCGATGCTGGTGAACCTTCCGGTACAGCAGGTTTACCAATACTTAATGCCATGAAGCAAAAGAGTCTTGTGAATTGTGGCTTGGCTGTTATCAGATACTTTGGTGGGACAAAGCTTGGGAAACGCGGTTTAATTGATACTTATGGAAATTCTGCTAGAGAGTTAATTGCAAAAGCATCCTGTAAAAAATGGGTAAAGATGGAAAGTTATGCCGTTACTTCTCCCATGGACTTTTATGGAGACCTTGCCCAATCCATTTCCCGTTTAGAAGGAAAAATTATAGATGATCAAAGTGGGGAATTGTTAAAATGGATAATTGAGTTACAATCTGGAAATTTGAATGAATTGATTGAAACAATTCGAACGGTAACAAAGGGGGAAGGTGATCTTGAAAAAATATAAAAAAGGAGCAGACGCGGCCAAACCAAGGAGGAAGTAACATAAGAGTGTTACAGGGATATTTGTCTACTCCTTTCTAAGGCTACATCTAAAGGGTAGAAAAAGTTCCAAATAATTTATTTTAGGGGAATATCACCTTGTGATTCCCAGGCTTTTAGATCATTTGTAGAGAAAACCATACCAGATTTTGTTGTTGCAACAAAATATTGTTTTATATCTTCGCCATAAGCGATACGGGATAATGAAATAAAATCGTAGTGGTTCGAAATCCTACCCACCAAAGATATGGATTCACCCAGGACTTGTACGTTCTTATTTTCCATTTTGAATATTCGGCCGTGGCTTGTTAAAAAACAAAACCCTGTAATCCGTGGGGCTAGGCCAAAAGAATAAGATTCAATGGCAACAATATGTTCATTTGAAGATTCATTATTTTGGGATAAAAAAGCTTCTACTTTTTTTAATTGATCTGCAGGGATGCTTGAACCGGCAGGGCCCATTGGCCCAGTCATCCCTTGGCCTGTTAATCCTTTAGCGCCATCTTTGCCTGGTGGCCCCTGAGGCCCGGCACTTCCTTGTGGAAGACACCCTGCTAATAATAACAGAAGGGTAGTAATCGATGTGAAATATTTCATCCGTTGGGAAAGAGGAAAGGTAATGCTCTAGCGTAAGCCATAGACATTATAATCAATAATTCAGAGACTATAGCAGTAATGAAAAAGTAAATTGATTTGCGGATATTTTCATTTTTCACAGAATTAATATTTCCTAATGAAAAAACCTGGGATGCAAACATTTGATAAAGTAGTTCATCATCTTGAGTCATAGATTTTAAATTAGACGCATATTCTTCCGGTGACTTGAACTGGCTAATACCTGCAAAAAATGTTGGGTTGATAACTTCGGGCTTTTCAACTTCTCCACTCACCGTTTTTACTTTTCGTTTTTGAATTCGTGGAGCAATGACACGAATGAGACTATAAATTGTGCCGATACCTGCTGAGAAATAAATCATCACTAGCGTAAAGATCAATGGGGTCAATTGTATTTTTGGTAAATGAACAATGAAAAAGACCATGAATACACCCAGAATTGAAAGGAGAGTGAAGGCTTTTTGATCTGTTCTTTGGATGATTTGCTGCTCCCCAGAAAGTATTTGAAGGAGTGCACTAAATTCTTTACCAGTTTCCATTATATTAAACTCAAGATTATTATAAATAAATTTGGGTGGGATATTATAAATATGATCATCATTTTCCTAACTTAATCCCACTGATTTTTGGCCATAACGAGGTATTAGGAAAACAAGGAATATATATGCTTTACCCAAAACTGAAATTAATAATATTTGTTCTCTTACTTATGATTACAAATGTTTCAGGCGAGACTTTAAAAATTGCATTTTGGAATATAGAGAATCTATTTGATTTGTTAGATGATCCTCATACCAATGACAATGAATTCGCCATTGACGGAAAAAAGAATGTGACCCAGGAGATTTACGATCTGAAACTAAAAAATATGGCTGAAGTGATAGATGCTTTAGATACGGACATTCTAGGATTGTGCGAAATAGAGAATCGATTTGTCCTTAAAGAATTGAATAGCGCAGTCGCCCGTGATTATAAAATCATTCATTATGACTCACCGGACAATCGTGGCATTGATGTTGCGCTCCTTTATGATCCCCAAAAAATAACTATAATACATTCAGAACCGGTACCTGTTACTTTGCCTACCGGTCGCCCTACGAGAGATATTCTTTATGTGGATGCAATATTCGCCCAAACGGATCTCCATTTATTTGTGAATCATTGGCCTTCTAAATATGGAGGTGCTGAAAAATCAATTCCACTCCGAGCTGCGGCGGCGGAGACATTAAGAAAAAAAGTTGAATCAATACTAATCCATGATCGTGATTCAGAAATTGTAATAATGGGTGATCTCAATGACGAACCAATTGACCCATCCGTATCTGTTCATCTGGGCGCAAGTATGGATTTGGATCAAGTTGGAAAGGGAGAGACTATTTTATGGAATGTCATGAAACCTTGGCATCGTAATAAAGAAGGTAGCACTTATAAATATAGCGGCAAGAACATGGTTTATGACCACTTGATCATAAGTCTTGGTTTGACCGATAATCTAAGGCTGAAATGGGTCCAGAATTCTGCAGGTGTTTTTGATGGTGAAAAGTATAGACAACAAGGTGGAAAATATGATGGCTATCCATTTCGTTTCTGGGCAGGAAACCGATTATTGGGTGGCTATTCTGACCACATGCCTATTTATCTGAAAATTGAATCAAAGTAGCCTTGTTTAACGATAATAAACTGATTAAAATTGCCGGCGCTTTTTTATCATAAAAATTAGATCTGATCGCGGGGTGGAGCAGTCTGGTAGCTCGTTGGGCTCATAACCCAAAGGTCGGAGGTTCAAATCCTTCCCCCGCTACACTCAAAAGCCTTGATTTCCTGTCGGAAGTTGAGGCTTTTTCTTTTTATGTTTAGTTTCGTTTGATTTCGTTTAATCACTTTCAGATTGCTATACTACTGCTATACTGATTCCAATATGACTTTCCATACACCGCAATACGATTAACATATCGCTTCTACACCTTACTAATAGAATAATTTATATTTAATGCATAATTATTCAATTTAATATTCACCGAAACCATTTATATGTCCAAGGATTCAGCTTTCAAATCCCTAATAGAATATTAAAAATACCTATTTATGGTGTTCAATTCAGGCGAAATTCGGCACCACATTTTTAGCTTCGTTTTACGAAGATAC
>JABHKE010000096.1 GCA_018692355.1 Fidelibacterota bacterium | reverse complement strand
CAAATGGTTTTTAGGATTTTGGGCGTGGGACAGCTGGAAACATGCGGCAGCTGTTACTCATTACAACCCTGAGTTGGCTAAAGATCAGATAAGAGCCATTTATGACTTTCAGTTGGATAATGGGTTTATTGTAGATTGTATTTATAGAGACACAACAATAGAAAAACATAATTACAGAAACACCAAGCCCCCATTATCGGCTTGGGCAGTATGGAACATCTACAAACATGATGGAGATATTGATTTTGTCAGAGAAATGTATCCTAAAATTGTAAAGCAACATAATTGGTGGTACAAATTTAGAGATTATGATAAAGATCGTCTTTGTGAATATGGCTCTACTGATGGAACTTTAGTGGCTGCAAAATGGGAAAGTGGCATGGACAATGCTGTACGTTTTGACAAAAGTAAAATGGTTAAAAGTGCTCAAACAGTTTTTTCTTTAAACCAAGAAAGTGTTGATTTGAACACATACCTATATGCTGAAAAACTATATCTGGCAAAGATGGCCAAAGTAGTTAAGTCAGAAAAAGACATCACTATTTTTACTAAACAGGCAGATGATTTAAAAATGAAAATTCAAAATCAATTTTATGATGAAAAAACAGGTTGGTTTTATGATACTTCTATAGACGGGGAAACTTTTATTGCTGTGATGGGGTGTGAAGGATGGCTTCCTTTATGGGCAAACGTAGCTACAAAAGAACAAGCTGAAGCTGTTATAAACAACATGATTAATCCTCGTTTCTTTAATACAACAGTCCCTTTTCAAACATTAAGTGCTAGTCATCCAAGTTTTAAACCGGATAAAGGATATTGGAGAGGTCCTAACTGGATAGATCAGGCCTACTTTGGTGTGGTAGGACTGCACAATTATGGATATCATGAAGACGCCTACAAGGCAACTTATAAATTAATACATAATGCTGAAGGTGTTCTAAGTAAAGGAACTTCAATAAGAGAAAATTACCATCCTGTAACTGGAAAAGGCTTAGAAGCAAAGAACTTTAGTTGGTCGGCAGGACATTACTTATTATTACTATTAAATGAATAAAATGAGTACATTAAAAATATTTATAACAAAACCTAAACTACATTAAAAAAATCATTTTAGCCAAACTGTTACAGGCATTTAAATACTCTATTAAAATGAACTCATTCGATAAATAAATATGAACAACCCAAAACAAATTTACCAAGATATCTTCTCTCAAATTGAATCAGATGGACTCATAAAAAAAGAACGCACCATTACAACACCCCAAGGAGTTAATATTGCCACTGCCAAGGATGGTGAAGTTTTAAATTTTTGCGCAAACAATTATCTGGGGCTCGCCAATCATCCGGACATTATTTCTGCGGCTAAGCAGGCTTTGGATGACCATGGTTTTGGAATGGCATCGGTTCGATTTATCTGCGGAACACAAGATCTTCATAAAGAATTAGAATCAAAAATTTCTACCTTTTTCGGAACAGATGATACCATTCTTTATACTTCTTGCTTTGATGCCAATGGTGGTCTTTTTGAAACCATCCTTGGACCGGAAGATGCCATCATTTCCGATGCTTTAAATCATGCATCCATTATTGATGGAGTCCGCCTTTGCAAGGCTCAACGATACCGCTACGCCAATAGTGATATGGCCGATTTGGAAGAAAAACTCAAAGAATCCCAAGGAGCGCGATTGCGAATGATTGCAACGGATGGTGTTTTTTCCATGGATGGCTATATTGCGAAATTGGATAAGATCACAACGCTAGCAGAAAAATACAATGCCATGGTTATGGTGGATGACAGCCATGCTACTGGGTTTGTTGGCAAAACAGGACGCGGTTCCGCAGAACATTGTGGTGTAATGGATAAGATCGATATTTTCACTTCAACGTTAGGAAAAGCCCTAGGGGGCGCTTCCGGTGGATTTACAACAGGACGACAAGAGATTATTAATTTATTACGGCAACAGTCTCGCCCCTATTTATTTTCGAATACAGTGGCGCCAGCCATAGTAGCCGCAGGCTCCAAAGTGTTTGATATGGTGTCCGCCACCACAGAACTCCGAGATAAATTAGAAGAAAATACAACTTACTTCAGAACAAAAATGTCCGAAACAGGTTTTGATATTTTAGATGGAATTCACCCCATTGTCCCCATCATGCTATATGATGCAGTTTTAGCCCAAAACATGGCGGCTGAAATGCTAAATGAAGGTATTTATGTGATTGGTTTTTATTTTCCTGTAGTCCCAAAAGGCCAAGCACGGATCCGTGTACAGATTTCTGCCGCTATGGAAAAAGATCATCTTGATAAGGCAGTAACTGCCTTCACAAAAGTTGGTAAAAAACTCAATGTGATTTAAAAGTTAATAAAAATATATAAATCCCACCGCCACCCTTGCCCAAGTTAGAATCCAAAGGGTATATTCACCGGCTTTTTTAACCTTACAATTCAATTTTTTAATGCAAAGCAATTTAACTCCTAGATATATAATTATTGGTGTCATTCTCGCGTGGGCCATTTTTGCCCTCAAGCCTACATGGCAATACCAGAACCTGACAACTGACGAGAAAGAAGAACTCCGGACTTCCGGGGACCTTGAACAAATTGAATCTCGAATCATTCGTCAGGGCCTTGACCTAAAAGGTGGTATGTACATCGTCCTGGAAGCAGATATTCCTACTTTGATGGAAAATCTCGCTTCCATGAAGGATGACCGACTTAAAGGTATTTTAGCAACTGCCAAAGAAAAATCAACTTCTCCGGATGAGGATTTCTTTACGGTATTTGAACAAGATGTAAAAGCGGACGGCATCAAACTCTCCCGCTATTATCATCAATACGGCGCATCTCTGGATGATATTATGTTAGCCCTGAAAGAAGAGGCGGACGATGCCATAAATCGCGTGTTGGAAATTCTCCAGAACCGAGTAGATCAATTCGGTGTGTCAGAACCTACGATCCAGAAACAAGGCAAACATCGTATTGTAGTTGAATTGGCTGGTATCCAAGATTCTGAAAGAGCAAGGGCATTACTCCAAAGTACGGCACTCCTTGAGTTTTATCTTGTAAAAAATGCAGCAGTGACCAATGAAATCATTGCTCAATTGGACGACGTTCTCAAAGAAACCACCGATGAAGTTGAACTGCAAGAATTGGCTTCGCGTGGACAACCTAAAACTGAAGAAAAACAACCTGATGCACCCAAAGAGGATGATGGAACCAAAACTGTATCTGAACTTTTTGGAGAAACAGAACCAACACCCGGTGACACAACTGATAATGCAGGTGCAAACATTTTCGCAGATACGCCTTTCTCCGGTTTACTGGCTGCACTTAGCGGTGATATGGGCGTTCAGGATAAGAATGTTTATGCAATTAAAAAATTATTAGAGAAACAGGAAGTTCAGTCTATACTGAAAAGTGCTAATGGACAATTTGCTTTCAGTAATGATGCCCAAACACTCACCGGAACAACTGTTCCTGAAAAGTTCTATCGCCTTTATTATTTAGAAAAAACACCAGAACTCACTGGTGGGGTCGTGGATAAAGCTCGCGCTGATCTCGGTACAATTGGTAGCGGATCTGCAGGTCAAGCCATTGTATCTCTTTCTATGAATAGTGATGGTTCTAAAACATGGGCTCGCGTTACAGGTGCAAATGTAGGTCAGCGAATTGCTATCGTTCTGGACAATAAAGTCCACATGGCACCATCTATCCGTGAAAAAATAGCCGGCGGCCGAACCCAGATTGAAGGTTTTGGGAGCATGAACGAAGCAAAGGATCTTGCCATTATTTTACGTGCTGGCGCACTTCCTGCTCCAGTGAATATCATTGAAGAAAGAATTGTTGGGCCGAGCCTTGGAGCTGATTCTATTGCACAAGGGACACAGGCTATAATTTTAGGATTGGTATTAGTACTCGTCTTTATGCTTGTTTACTACAAGGTGGCAGGAATTGTGGCTGATTTTGCACTGATTTGGAATATTCTCCTTGTACTAGCTGTACTGGCTTCTCTTCAGGCGACTTTAACTCTACCAGGCATAGCTGGGCTCATCCTTACTGTTGGAATGTCAATTGATTCAAACGTCATTATTTTCGAACGTATTCGTGAAGAACTGCGTAAAGGTAAAACACCAAAAGCTGCCATTGATGCTGGCTATGACCGAGCGTTGACAACCATCATTGATGCAAATGTTACAACCCTAATCGCATCTCTGGTTCTTTATCAGTTTGGTACAGGTCCCATTAAAGGATTTGCCACAGTACTATTCTGGGGAATTTTGATCTCTATGTTCACCGCAGTGTTTGTTACACGAACTATTTTTAATGCATATACATCCCGTAGAGGGCTCACAACATTGAGTATTTAACATGAGAATTATTAAAGAAACGCATATTGATTTTATGAGTAAAGCAGGTTGGGGCGGACTTTTATCTGCCTTGTTGATTGTGGTAGGAGTCTCCTCCATTGTCATGAAAGGTGGACCCAAATTAAGTATTGATTTCAAAGGTGGAACTATGATAGCAGTGAATTACACTGATCCAGTGGATATCAATGAAGTCCGTTCTGCTTTAAATCAGGTAAACATCGATGGACAAACATTCGATTTCAGCAAAGCTGAGATCAAACATTTTGGTGATGAGTCTAATGTGGCAGTTCGTCTCCCAAGTATGGATGATGAGCCGGAACAATTTGCACATAAATTTGTAGAAAAAATGGCAGAAGCATTTCCAGAAATGATTCCTGACGATAGGTCAAAATTTATTCTTTCCATTGATAAAGTTGGACCTAAGATCGGTGCTGAGTTGAGCGGTGACGCAATCATGGCTATCTTTAGTACCTTGATATTGATCCTGATCTATATTTCCATCCGATTCGAATTCAAATATGCTGTGGGTGCCATTGCAGCCCTAGCCCATGATATATTGATCACATTGGGCATTTTTTCTTTATTGGATTTTGAAGTATCTCTTGCAGTAATAGCAGCATTTCTAACCATAGTAGGTTATTCTTTAAACGATACTATTGTTATCTTTGATCGAGTTCGTGAAAATGTAAAAGGATTGAAAAATGCGACTCTCTCATCCGTGATCAATGAAAGTATCAATCAATCAATGAGCCGAACCATCATTACATCTCTCACCACATTATTTGTTGTCTTGGTGTTATTTATAGTAGGGGGCGAAGTGATTCATACTTTTGCCTTTGCCATGATTGTTGGCGTGATTATTGGCACCTATTCCAGTATTTTTGTTGCCAGCCCTGTGGTTATCAAAATGGGATCCGATAATTAAGGCAAAATAATTAACATTAAACAATTTTTACATCGCCTCGTATCCTGAGTTTTTTAAAGGACGAGGCGTTTTTTTTTAAATGAAACCAAAAGTATTAATCAATTATGCGATCCTGTGCTTTATTTGGGGTACCACCTGGATCATATTGAAAAAAAGTCTGATAGGTGGAACACCACCATTCTTTGGCTCTGGTTTTCGATTTTTCTTCGGTGGTATAATTCTCTGGGGTGTAATTTTATATAAAAGAGATTTCCCATCTTTCAAGGCTTTACCGTTGCAACTTTATGTACAATTTGGGCTTTTGAATCTGACTATCTGTTATGGTCTAACTTATTGGGCAACCCAATTTATTTACTCAAGTTTATCAGCTCTTATTTGGGCAGGATTTCCGCTTTGCGTTGCTGTTTTTTCATATTTCATGCTCCCTGATGAAGTTCTCACAAAAAAGAAAATTATTAGTCTTTTCCTTGGAACGATCGGAGCATTATTAATTTTAAGGGAAGGCCTGAGTTTTAAAGGAGACCAAGTTGTTATTGGTATTTTTATGGTCGTAATAGCCGTGATAATAGCGGGTTATCCAAACGTTTACCTGAAAAGGTATTCAAATGCGGTTACATCCCTCCATCTCAATGCAGTGAGCCAACTCATAGCTGGAATAACATTACTAATTATTTCTTTCGTATTCGAATCAGACCAGAAAATGGTCTGGAACAATTTCAATATTTTTGCTTTGGCCTATCTAACCATTTTTGGCTCTCTCATTGCCTGGTATATTTATTTTTGGCTTTTTCCTCATATTTCCATGTCCCAGATTTCATATATTGCCTTTTTTCCACCGGTTATGGCTTCCATTCTAGGGTTGATTTTCCTGGATGAAAAGTTGTCCATTCTTGCTATATTTGGAGGTGGCCTTGTTATTTTCGGAGCAGTACTTGTAAATCTCAATGAATGAATTTGCTACCATAGAAACACCCATCGGTACTCTCGGAGTCCGAACAAATTCTAAAGGTGTTTATCGCCTCCATCTTGCCAATGATGTAGATTCTAAAGAGACAGAAACACCCAATAATAATCAATCTCCTATTCTTAAAAATGCCCTGAAACAACTTCGTGAATATTTCGATGAAAACCGGACAACATTCTCGGTACCCCTTGATTTACAGATGCCGCCATTTTATAAAAAAGCATTGCTGGAAGTAGCAAAAATCCCTTATGGAAAAACAGTTTCATATCAAGAAATTGCCCGCCGAGCAGGAAATGCAAAAGCATCCCGAGCTGCTGGATCGGCCAATGCCAACAATCCAATCGCAATATTTATACCCTGTCATAGAATTCTGGCTTCTGACGGGACATTGGGAGGCTATGGCGGCGGACTAGATAAAAAAATGATTCTCCTAGAACATGAAGGTTTGGATGTAAGGCTCTAACTTGAAAAAATTACAATAATATGAGGTTCTTTTTGTTAAATAAACAAACGCTTCTCTCTCTTTTTTTACCTGTAAAGACGAATTAACTTCGTTGCCTTATGAACTCCATCACACAAAACTTTAGATCAAAACTCTTTGCCGGGATTGCGGCTGCACTGCCATTATTCCTGACTTATGTTTTATTGGAATTTTTATTTATCACTTTGGATGAAATGTCTGCTCCCATCCTTGATAAAATGGGATGGGAAATTCCCGGACTTGGAATTGTGCTCACATTACTCCTAATCTTTTTTCTTGGAGTTCTGGTAACCAACTTTTTAGGTCACAAGATTTTCAGTATTGGAGAACGTTTCGTCAAAAAAGTCCCTGTTGTAAATACGATTTATTCAACTCTGAAGCAAATAACAGAAACATTTACAAAAGGAACTTCAGATACATTCAAAGCTGCTGTTTATATCCAATATCCACGAAAAGGACTATGGACCATGGCCTTAATTAGTGGTGAATCAAAAAATAAAGATGGGATTCCTTATTACCATTTATTTATTCCTACGACACCAAATCCTACTTCGGGCTTTTTTATCATGATTCCCCAAGCGGATGCTGTCCCTACTGGAATGTCAGTAGAAGAAGGACTCAAAACAATAATTTCCGGTGGGTTGCTTGCTCCGGAGGAGAATCCACTTCCTTAGGGATTGTTACGAAATAACGTATGCAGATCAAATACATTGATGGTCCACGGCTCCTAAAAGCAATCCAAGCCGGGATTAATCACGTTATCACCCGGAAGGATTACCTTAATAAAATTAATGTGTTTCCTGTCCCTGACGGTGATACTGGAACCAATATGGCCTTTACACTGGCTACTATTTCTGAAGAAACAAAATCCAATAATAATAAACAAGTTTCGAAGGTAGCTGATGCAGTTGCAGATGCATCTCTAAATGGTGCAAGAGGGAATTCCGGGTCTATCCTCGCTCAATTCTTTGTAGGGTTTGCTGATGGAATTGGATCCTTTCGAAAGCTCACACCGGAGCGGTTTTCTAAAGCCATTAATACAGCAAAAAATTATTCTTACGATGCATTATCTGAACCAAAAGAGGGCACCATTCTATCCGTCATTTCAGATTGGGCATATTCGGTTAATAACATTTATGAAAAGCATGATGATTTTGTCACGATCCTGGATTTTGCTTTTGAACAAGCGAAAGAATCCTTGCGGAAAACACCGGAAATATTGGCAATCTTAAAAACAGCCGGTGTGGTGGATGCAGGAGCTCAGGGATTTGTGGATTTCCTGGAGGGAATCAATCATTTTATCAAACAAGGCGAAAAAGATGATGTAGACACCTCCACAATTGCCGAACCGGTGGATAATTTTGAAGTGGAAATGACCGATGAATTTCGCTATTGCATTGAATGTCTTGTGGCAGGAGATGATATCGACCGAATCAAGCTCAAAGAACAATTGATGAATCTGGGCAGCAGTATCGTTCTTGCCGGTTCCAAAAAGAAAGCAAAGATCCACATTCATACGAATGACCCACAGGCGGTTTTCACCTTGGGGCACGAATATGGAACTCTTAGTGGCGAAAAAGCTGACGACATGCTGAAACAGCAAAAAGATGCTCATGGGAGCCATGAAGAAATCGCAATTGTGGTAGATTCCGGCTGTGACCTTCCTGAAGATTTCATTGATGAATTCAATATCCACATGGTGCCCGTTCGTCTGAATTTTGGAGATGAACACCATGTGGACAAGGTTACCATCACATCAGAAGAATTCTGGCACCAACTCCAAACCAACTCTATCCATCCGCAAACATCTCAGCCAACACAGGGTGATTTTCGACGGCAATATCAGTTTTTGACTGGACATTATAATAATGTCATATCGATCCATTTACCTGCATCTGTGAGTGGGACCATGCAATCTGCAACGCTGGCTGCGAGAGATGCAGAAGATTTACCCATTGAGTTAATCGATTCCCAAAACGGTTCAATAGGTATCGGGTTGATTGCTCTTAGGGCAGCCGAAGCAGTTAAATCAGGAAAGGCTAAAGAAGATATCTTGAAAATTATTCATCAGGCAGTTCAGAACACCACCATTTATATCGGATTGGAGACACTAGATTATGTGGTGAAGGGAGGTCGATTGTCTGCCAATAAAAAGAAAATCGCCAATTTGCTTCAAATTAACCCGATTCTCTCTTTTGCCATGAATGGAATCAATTCAATAGGCAAAACTTTCGGATCCAAAAATAAGGCAGAAAAACTAGTAAAATTTGTTTCATCAAAATTACCGGATGGTCCTTATCGAGTGGGTTTAGCCCACGGAAATGCCTTGGAACTCGCTGAAAATGCCGAACATCATTTTGAATCTTTGGGAGCAGAAAAAGTAATCTCTACCGAGATCGGGCCAGCACTAGGCGTACATGCAGGTCCACAAGCACTGGTGATTGCCGTCCAATCGTTAAAGGATAATCTTTATGAATAATCCGAACCTTATTTTAATCTTGATCCTGTTTGCCAGTTATATCATTGGCTCTTTTCCCACCAGTATTATTATGGGACGAATTACAAAAGGTATTGATATTCGTGAGCATGGAAGTGGAAATGCTGGTGGTACAAATGTGTACCGTGTATTGGGATGGAAACCGGCATTGGTTGTGGTTGTATTTGATGTATTCAAGGGATGGCTCCCTGCAGCGTATTTAGCCAAAATGTTCTTTGATGCAACCCCACTTCCTGATTTGGGACTTTTTCAAATATTATGTGGGTTTTGCGCTGTTTTAGGCCATACCTATACAATCTTTGCAGGATTTAAGGGTGGTAAAGGTGTGGGTACCTTGGCCGGAATGCTTATTGCTATGTTCCCTCTTGCTGTGCCACTTTGTATACTGGTTTTTGCAGTTACTTTAATGCTGACAGGTTATGTGTCTGTGGGATCCATTATCGCCAGTGCATCCCTCCCGGTATTATTACTGACGCTGCCAATTATTGGGATTGAACCTGCAGAACTATCACTATTAATTTTTAGTCTGATGGTTCCATTTTTCATTATCTATACCCATCGCTCCAATATTTCTCGTCTTCGGAACGGAGAAGAAAACCGTTTTGAAAAAGCAATGATCTTTAGGAAAAAATCCTAAAATTTTTGCTGAATGCCCCAATGGAGAGTTGGGGAATTCCATTCTCCATCTCGATAACCCCACCCTAAATCGATTCTAATAGCATCTACCATTGGAATAGGAATCCTAATCCCGAATCCAGTTCCAGACATCGGCTTCATATTTTGGAGATTAATCCAATCTTCAGCGATCATCCCAACATCGTAAAAAGCCACGAGACTCAATCCAAATTCAGTGCCATATTTTGTAGCATATTTTGGAATAATATCTTTTCTTAATTCTATAGAAGCATAAGCAGATTCATGGCCAAAACGAAAGGATTCATCTTGTGAATTATATAATTTTTGATTGGGTAAAGCCCAGCCACGGACTGTATAAGAATCGCCAAAATAATTAAGCCAAACTTCCTCTTTTTCTCCCCATTTTCTCTTAACCGTCCCATTCAAGGCTAAAACTAATTTTTTCTTAGATTGATTCAGTTTAAAAAATAAGGAATAGGATTGACGCCAAATCAAAAAAGTATAATCGGAAGTTTCAGGAGTTTCAATCCCATTCATGAAATAAAAATAATGAGATACCAATATACCTTTCCCGGGATTCCAATAAACATTTCGGGTGTCATAATTAATAGATACCTGAGGAGAAAAGTAATAATAATAATCTGATACTGTATTATCATTTGAAAAGGACTTTTCTTCTAGCTCAAAGCCTAGTGATGATTTTATTGATTCTCCAAACCATCGTCCAAAAGTCATTTGAAATGAGCCAACATCCAATTCCCTATCTAAGAAATTGTGGCGAAAAAGTGATCTTCCTATCCCTAAGGATAGGGAAACATGATTTCCAAACATCCATGGATCAGCAAAATTGATACCGTAAGTATCCTGCCCACCAATACTCCCACCAAGCTGTAAAGTTTGATTTCTACCACGGAAATTTTGAATGATCCATCCACCCGTAAGAGACCATCCCGTTTTTTCATCATAGACCGGTAGAGCCCCCGGCGGTGTTTTTTGGATGGATTCAGTAAGGATAAATGATAGAATACCGGTGTCATCCTCCAAAGGGACAACCCTCCAACTTACTTCACTGAAAGTACCTAGGTTATCCAACCTATCTCTATCTGCCTCCGCAATAATACTATCCAAAGGAACATTCAAAGAATGTTGGATTTCACGCACGATAACAAAGTCCATGGTTTTTGTATTTCCATAAAATTCAATGGAAGAAATTATAGGATAATATGCCCCACCATTTAGTAACGAACATAAAATAATTGGTAATAAAAAAAGGCCTTTATAAGGCCTTTTTTTAAGTTTGATCTCTAACACGGATTAAATATCGATTCCCTGTACCATCAAGCGTTTTTTGTATTCTATACCTTGTTTTGAATAGGTATCATCAATGGCTTTTTCAAGTTTATCATTTACCTTTAAGCTCATTATTTCCACTTTGATATTCCGTTCATCTAATTCACGAACCTTATATGTGGATTTATTATCTTGATAAATATGCCAGACACCATCGAATTCACGGGGAGTTCCATACTCCATCAATACCTTGTGCTTAATAATATCACCGGAAGTTAATTGCGGAAAGCCTGTATCCTTCAATTTAACTTTTTTGGTGATCCCTTCTAGGATAAAGTGAGAATCATTGTTATTCGTAGTGCTATAGATAAAATCCACATTTACAAACTCAAGCCGGATTTGCTCATGCGTCAGGCGGGACGTGTATTGAAATTCCACAGACGACCGTTTGATGGGTAAGATAAAGCCTTCCTTGGTTGTGCGATTATCATCATGGTATATTACTTCAACGGTAGTGTCCGGAATAATTGAAAGAACTGCTGGGAGATTTGATTCCCATGGTGCCAACAATTCATCACGAAAGACCCAGCCATCAGGAATTCGTTTTACCGGAATCACTGATTCAATATTTTTTCTGCTAGTGATTCTCGTAGATGACTTATCTACAACCGGTTCTTCTTGTCTATCCTTACTTTCATTTTTGTCGGAAGTGTTTTTACCGCCAAACAATTGTAACCCTTTGCCTTGTATAGGGACAAGGATTAGCATAGCAAGTATGTATATAATTACCTTTTTCATAATTTTTTTCTCTTTAAAGGAGGAATGTTACCTCGAATTATTGGCACAATCAACCATTGGAATTTAGCAAACTTAACACAATGTTTAATAAAAAAAAAGGCTCTCTGTAAAAGAGAGCCTTTTTCAGTTAATATGGTAAAAAGAACTATTTGCGGCCTCTTGCCATGGGTGAACGTGCAACATCGCCGTTCTTATCAATGAAGTAGAGAAAGCCTGATGCACGAGTCACACCCGCATCAGCAACTTTTTCCGCATTTCCGCCGCCTTTCCCAGCACGAGCCATCTGTGAACGCCAAACGTTCCCATCTTTACCCAGATAATACAAATATCCTTTTTCTTTTGATACGCCTGTAGAGGCTACTGTTTCAGCCATTTAAGACCTCCATTGTTAGTTTTGGTTTGTTTTTGGTAGTGGATAGAGAGAAAATCTCTATGCCTCTCGACGGAGAGTGTACAACTTATCGTTGGTAAGTGTCAAGAATTTTCTCGTCGGGTGCTCGACGAGAAAATTTCCGGGTTTTTTCAGTGTTTTTTTGAATGATGAAAACCCTCTGCTTGGTAACTTCTTATCCATAATTTTCTAGTAAATTTAAATTAATATCCCGGTAGGTCCCGCCAGCAGACGGGTAGACAGCTTCCAGCATCACTTCCGGGTCTTACTCGGAGAATTTTATTGCCCCGGTAGCTCAACTGGATAGAGCATCGCCCTTCTAAGGCGAATGTTACAGGTTCGAGTCCTGTCCGGGGTACAAATTAAAAAAGGGGCATCTCTGCCCCTTTTTTAATATCATCTATTCTAAATGTTTATTTGCCAGTAATAATCTCTAGTAATTCTATTTCAAATATCAGAAGACTGTTTGACGGAATATGTGGGGATTTTCCACGAGCCCCATACCCCAAATTGGGGTGAATATAAAATTCAAACTTGGAACCAACTCTCATGAGTTGTAGTCCTTCAGTCCACCCTTTGATGACCTGATTAAGTCCAAAGGAAGAAGGCTCACCCTTTTTGATTGAACTGTCAAATTCTGATCCATCAATAAGGCGACCGGCATAATGAACTTTTACCCTATCTGTTTTTCCAGGTGATTCGCCATCACCTTCCAAGAGCACCTTATATTGTAACCCTGTAGGTGTTTCTTTAACGTCTGAGTTTTCAGCTATATTTTTATCTAAAAATTCATCTGCGGCTTTCAAATTTGTTTGTCCTGCTTCATTCGCTTTTTCACGAACAAACTTCTGGAGCGCTACCATCATCTCCCTGCGTTGGTTTTTGTCCAAAAGAACCACATCTGTTTCCATTCCATCTAATAGTCCCGCCATAAAAAAGTCAAAGTCAATTTCAACTTTTTGTTGTTTCAGGTTAGTGCCAAGATCTGCACCCAAAGCGTAACTGGTTGAATCTTTAAAAGTGGATAATGTAGTGACATTTGGACGTTTAGTATCCGTTCCGCATCCGATTGAAATAAGGATGATTAACGGAAATATTCCATGTTTCATAGTGCTGTATCCTTTGATGTTTAAATACTTAAATAAGAAAATGAGAATTGGCTTATAGTGAATCTTGCGATTCAAAAACCAATAGAAATGCACCTGCCCCAATGGCGATTAAAGCTAATCCCAAAAGAGGGTGATTCCCGATGAATGATAATATTGTGGTGACAAATGACAATAAAATAATCGCCAATCCACCAAAAATGAGATACCATGCTAGTTGTCTTTTTTGCATGTTTGAAGTCCCCTTTAAAACTGATCAATAAATTTATGACTCAATAGTGTTATGTTCGATACCTGAAAATTACAAAATTTTAACATATCATTATGCAATAATTCATGATTCCAACTACCGATTTTTCAATTCGTTCCCTTTTGGGTGGATTTGATAAAAATTTTACTTACGTGGTTACGTGTAGCAGAACCGGCGCTCAATTGATGGTGGATGCTGCAATAAAATTTAATCGAATTTCTCCATTGATTCATAATCAACCTTGGGCCATGCTCCTGACTCACACTCATGGCGATCATATCGCTTATTTGGATCAGATTGTGGAAGCTTATCCAAAAATGATCGTTTTGGGTCATCCGGAAACAAAAATATATCCGGAAAGTATTAATTTTCAGCCTTTAAAACATAACCAGACTTTCAAGGTTGGTGAAATGTCCT
>JABHKE010000173.1 GCA_018692355.1 Fidelibacterota bacterium | reverse complement strand
TGAAAATGCTACCTGTCCTTGAAACGGATGGAAAGCGAACTAATCGTCAGATCATTTGGCATTCACTTTTATTGATCCCTGTATCAATAATGCCGTCCTACATTGGCTTATTGGGTATGACCTATTTTTGGGGTGCACTCATATTAGGCATTGGGTATTTTGTATCGGGATTCCCGTTAGTAAAAAATTATTCTTTGCAGAATGCAAAGCTGCTTTTGAAATCTTCAGTGATTTATTTGCCAGCCCTTTTCCTGATCATTATTTTAGATAAATTGACTTAATATGCTGAACAATTCATTCTGGACAAAGATTATTTATATTCTATCTTTGGTAATTAGTTTAACAGTGGCTTTTTTGATTTTAGGACCAAGGCCGGAAGGAATTGAAGGGACGCTTGATGTATCAATATTGCCGCTAGTGAATGCCGTGCTTAATGGGACCACTACAATTTTGTTGATTTTAGGATTCATCCTGATAAAGCAAAAAAGGAGAGAGCAGCATAGGAATGTCATGCTCTCGGCTTTCGGAATGTCATGCCTTTTTTTAGTGACTTATGTGGTTTATCACTGGTTTAATAGCGGTCCGAAGCTGTATATGGGTGATTTTACGACCATTTATTATTTTATCTTAATAACTCATATTGTATTGGCCGTTATCATTATTCCTCTTGCATTATTTACGTTATATAGGGGATGGACTAGCCAGTTGAACCAACATAGAAAAATTGCAAGAATCACATTGCCAATTTGGATTTATGTATCGATCACAGGCGTTATTATTTACTTAATGCTCTATTAATATTTAGCATTGAATATATGCGAGTTGAAAAGGCCTAGTGCTTTTGGGGTCTTCTATTTCAGTCGTTTAACTAATCCGCCATATTGTTTATTGATTTCAAACCCTTGGCGGAAGAAGAATTTTTCCACATAGAATCCAACCGTAATTATGTCAACACCTCGGTGCTTCATTCGTTTGTAAAAATCGTCCATCAATCGATTACTTAAAGAAATATTTCGGTATTTTTCCCGAACAGCAACCCATTCTAAGTGAATTCGATTATCCTCCATATTTTTCCAATACAACCCACCAACCATTCGATTACGGGAATTAAATAAAAGGAGAAAATCGTGTTGCGCCGTAAAGGTCCCTGACAAGGATGATTCTGATAATAAAGAATGGAATTGGCCAATTTCCTTTGGCAAAAAAGGTGGACGAATTTGGTAGATATGACCATCCATGCCCTCGGTTTGAAAAACCAAATTTAATCGATTATCCTCACCATGAGTTGTTGTCACCAACTCAACATAATCCGCAGCACCAACATGGGGAAATAGCATTCGAGCGAGGTAAAATTTTTCTTCTTCGCTTAATATTATACTTGTTTGAATTTGAGTAATCCGTTCCTGCAGATTCCAAGGACTTAATAAACCATCTCTCATGCTCATGATTATGGATTGAAATTCACTTAGCAGATCCGGGTTGTTTTCCTTAAAACAGGTCATCATAAAAAATCGTACACGAGTCTCCGGGTATTCTTCTATGAGGGAATCCAAATCATAATCTTGATATAATTCCTGTAGAATAGATGCCCGGGCTTTCAAGGTTGCTTGTGGATTCAAATCCAACCAACGTTCAAAGCGTAGGGATGCAAAAACCACCGGTTTTGTCAAAACGCCAAATTTTTCAATATCATCCAAAAACCGGTCAATTCGAGCTACTGTGCATCCCATCGATTCGAATTTCATTCGAAGAGTTCGTTGGTTCAAATCCATTTTGAGTTGGTTTAATATTTTCTTACCGCGTTTCACTTTAACTGCTTGCAGCGTTGCGGTGAAGATCACTTCCCAGTCAGACATATGCTTCAGACCTGGATATTTTTTTTCCGTTCGAACGATATAATCCGTGTATAAAGATAAAAAATGTTCTGCAATAGACTCGGTTGGTTTTCGTCCAGAAATTGAGATCAGTCGCGTACCCGCAGAATAGTCATGTTGCGGAATAACGAGATTTGAAGGTGATGGCGGTTGGATTGATAATGTGAATTCGGTTCGGTTCCAAAAATCCTGATAAGCCTGAACACCATTCCAGATAAAATGAAGCCACCGCATTTGCCATCGATCGACCTTAGATTCATCCAAAATATCATCCTGGTTCCGGTCAAGATAAGCTGTTAATGTTTCACCATGAATATACTCCTCCGTATAAAGTTGATATTCCGGCCAATAACCCCCAAAATTTTCAACCAGAGGTTTGTCTTTAAATCCGGATCCCATGATAATAAGCCATTTGATCTCTTCTTCTAGAAAATTTCGATCCCAACCATCATTTAAATTGACCACGAGATTATGTGTTCCAAGAGAACGCGTCCGAACTAAAATTCTGAAAACATTTTTATTATTTCGTGAATCTAAATGAGAGACCCAAAGACTATTTTTAGGGATATCGTTCAACCCAACTATACAATTAGAAGATAAAAGAAAGATAGACTCTCTTATCATTGATGTTTCATTAATAGCTTCCATTAATTTCTTTCGATGAATGGATTTTACATTTTCATCAAAGGTGACTACATCTTCCCATGTGTATTCCTCACCTGTATCTCTATCAATGGTCAATTTAGATGATTTTCCGATCCAGGTTCGAAATCCTTTTGTTAATGCATAATATGCTTTTTGAGCCGTTGAGAAAAGGGGTTTAGAAATATGGGAGATTTGCCACCAAATGAGTTCAGATCTGGCCCAAACAAACCGAGTAGGATGAATTGTACCAAAATCTGTCACCATGAGCAAAATAGTTTGAATGAATTCCTGGTCAACAGATTTGGAATCTTTGAAATTCAAATGGGCTTCTTGTAAATAGCTGATAAAAGCACGATAATGTTCATCAGTAGTTCGATTGATATTGAAAGAAAATCCCTTGGAGCTATCCTTTTTTTTCTGGTATTGATATGCATCACGGAGCATGGAAATGAGAAAATCTCCAGACAAAAGGGGTGTAAGTGTTTCAATCAGTTTTATGCGAAATGTTGGGTCTGAATGAGATTGATAATTCAAAAATGTGTCAATTAAAACGCCGGACCAATTCCCAAGATCACCATCAACTACATCTCTCAAGTAATTAAATACATTTGGATCATCTGCCAAATATTGTCGAACTGCCAAATGGAAATTATATAGTAAAATATCATTTTTATTATCTGGAGTTACGGGAGAAAAGGATGTCCCGATCTTTGGCTCATGAATTTGAACAGTAATGTAAAGTTCAGGTTCTTTTAACCGGTAGATCATAGGACCGGTAAATTCTGTTATTCCAAAATTGCCTAACCAGTGTGTGGGTGATTGGATCAGAGCATCAAAATCCAATATATCTGAATCAATAGAATAGGTAAAATCTCCTATTTGGATCTTGGCATCCATCCAGGAAACCAGAAGTGATTCAGTTTGACCTTTGATAGAAACTTTTTGTCCATCCCATTCCACATTAGTTCGAACGGTTCCAATCTCTCGAAGCAACCAATTCGGAATTCGAATCTCTTTTGAGCCAGAATGAAGGGCTACATAATTTTTTTCATAAAGGGGTTCAATAATATTGAAAAAATTCTTTAAAACATTTTTTCGATTAAATGTTCCTTTGGCTGTCAATTCACCTTTTTCTGCAGAAAAATCTCTAT
>JABHKE010000170.1 GCA_018692355.1 Fidelibacterota bacterium | reverse complement strand
TCGCCGGCAAAATGAAACATTTCTTCTGATTTAGATAAAATCTCCCGAAAATCTTTTTGACCCACGCCAGCTACTGAATAACTGGCCCGGGCCCACGGGTCTTCGTTCCAGTACTTGGTTACACCGCCTTCCCAATATTGTGGCGCCTTTCCCCAAACTTCAGTGGATGATTTTTGTGCAATTATCATTCTTCTTTTTTCACTCATTCTGCCCAGCTTTGCCGCATCATCCCCGGAGGTAAATGAGAGTAAGATTCCGCGGGGCCCCGGCTGATCTATAGAAAAATGATAAACACGGCGCAAAGGTGTATCCGTAAAAACACGTTGTCCGATGGAACCGGGTTCATCCCAGAAGCGGCGATTGTACTGCATGGCAATTTTCATAACATGACCATAGGACTGGTTACGGATGCAATGCATTTTTGATTCAGAAAATAAGGGATCAATTTTCAATCGGCGCAGGACTGAAAGTGGCATGGCCAGTACGCATTTATTTCCTGAAATTGATTGACGCTTTTCATTTTCAAGAAAGTGTATGGTAACTTGACCTTTCGCATATTTAATTTTCTGTACAGCCCGATTATAGTGAATATTATTCCCCAGTTTTTTTGCGAACGTTTTTGGCAGTTGATCGTTTCCGCCAAAAATTCGGCCTTCCTCTGTATTTTCACTGAAAGCTGATGTTCTTGAATTTGCCAAAACCATATTTAGAGCTGACATCTTAGTCGGGACGGATGTGGATTCGGTGGCATTCGTGTAGGTATAAAGATCAATAATATCTTGAGGTGCGTCACCTTTTCTTAATATTTCTGTTACAGACATTTTATCCAATGCCTGAACCTCTTTAGATGATTCTCCCAGTTCCTGCACCATTTTAATCCAGTCTTGGAGGTAGGCAGCCTCCTGGGCAAATAGTTTTCCCTGCTCAATACCTTTATAGGGTAAGGCTACTTTTCCGGATTTCATATCTGCCATGGAAATATGCTGACCCCGCACATAAATCCCGTCATATTGTTTCGCAGGTAAAATGGGGAGAGCAAATTCTTTGGCATATTTTCGGACATGCTCATCACTGGAATCAACATATTCTGCGCCCATTTCAGCATATAATCCATCTGCAAATGGGTCCCGATAGGTTCTAACCCGGCCGCCGGGTCGTGACCTAGCCTCCAATAATAAAACATTATAACCAGATTCTTTAAGTTCATATGCACAGGATAATCCTGCCAGTCCGGCACCAATAACAATAATTCTTTGGTCATCACTAGAACCGCCTGTGGCCATGGCTATTGATTTTGGTAAAAACATGGACGCGCCTAATACAGCAGATGTTTTTAAAAAATTGCGGCGATTAGTTTTATTGTTATTCATTATTGATCCTTTTTTTAAATAGAAGATTATAATGTTCCACGCACCTAGTATACATCGGTATTAGTTCATCATCTAAATAAACTTCCTTTTCCAAATAAGGATTGAAACCCGTTGACTCTTCTACCCGGTTGTACCAATATGGTGCCCACATACCATCACTGTCCCTTTTACCGGCAGGCCAATTCAGCATTCTTTCAGAAAATTCAATTCCAATTCTATTACAGAGTTTTTTTAGCATCATTCCCGGATTTATTAAAATATCTTTTGCGTCCAAAATTGGTGGTGTTTCTCCTGTCGCATCTTCCACTCTTTTCAATAGTTCTGACTGCTGCTCGAATCCTAATAATCGTTCATTTTCCACCGGGAATCGTTTACCATAACTTGCAATAACTTGCTTGGGATCCCGGATTAAAAAACAATTTGTTACACCTTTTATCCAAGATAGGTCACACCCTTCCAAATTATGTTGCGCCATTTGCTTCTGATACCAAATAGGTTTGCTGTCAGGGATTTCTCCTGTGCACATGTCAGCCACTTCTGCCCAATCTGTACTTTGGGACGCAATTATTTCTTCTTTCCCGGGATGATCTATTTCAGTCTTATATAAATAATGAGCATAAAATGGTTCATCGGCTACGACTGTATCATGCCTATTTTCAAACGACCGCATCATAGCCGTAGAAAGATTCCGAGGCCCGGACCACATGGCAATTCTGATACCATTCATGATACTTCTACCAATTTTTCAATATCCAATGCATACCAGTTTTGCAGGGATTCTGTAATGGATCCGCGAATGCCGTCACCGATAATTTTACCATCAACTGATATAACAGGAATCACGCCCGCAAATGTTCCGGTAACAAAGACCTCGTCAGCAGTATGAACATCTTCTACATTAAAATTCTTTTCATAAACAGGGATATCGTATTCTTTGCATAATCGGATAATGCTGCCACGGGTCACACCATTCAGGCAATATTCACCAGTTGATGTCCATACTTCTTCATCTCGTACAATAAAAAAATTAGTGGAATTGCACGTGGAAACAAAATCATATGGGTCCAGCATAAGCCCTTCATCCACCCCGAGTTGATCTGCTTCAATGCAGGCAGCAATACAGTTATGTTTACTCAATGAATTGATCCGTGGATCCTGAATTAAATGGTCCCGTTTGGTTTTTACAGTAGCTAGAGTTAATCCCACTTTTTTTATTTCTTCACTAGCTTTTTTGTATTCCGGAATGATGACAACCGTTGGTTTACCCAAGGTCACCTTGGGATGCTGGTATGGTGTTTTTTTAATACCACGAGAAACAATGAGACGAATATGGACATCCGAATCCATATCATTTATATTTATTGTTTTTTGTAATGCTTCAGCCATTTCATGTTGTGAAATCCCGATATCCATAGCAATCGAATTGGCTCCCGAAAAAAGCCGATCCAAATGATCATCCAGATGAATCAGTATCCCTTTATGGAGCCGAATCCCTTCCCATACGCCATCACCCAGAAGGTAACCACTATCCATGACAGAGATATTTGCTTCAGACCGATGAAAGAATTCACCATTGATGTAAATCTGAATATCGTTATTCCGTTTGTCAATAT
>JABHKE010000169.1 GCA_018692355.1 Fidelibacterota bacterium | reverse complement strand
TATTCATCATCAAAATCATTAAAGGTAGTAGAATGTCCTATTCTTAAAAAAAATATATCATACAATGTTAATTCAATCCCATTTGATAATATTTCAGCATCATCACTTGGTATAATAAAATCAGTAGTGAAAGTTGTGTTAGACTTTTGATTAATTTGAAATAATTTTGACATCCCTATCCTAAGGAAAAGAGGTAGCGGCCAATATTCTGTCTTAATCTTTGCAACGATAGTTTCGTTGTTACCACCTGCTTCTGGGTCTAGGTCAATTTTTTGATATAGATCTTTTCCTTCAAGCATCATATTTAATCCAAAGTTTGATATACTGAATCCCATATTGAAGTTGTTTACATCTGAAGAAAATAATAGCCCAATGTCTGTTGCGATAGATGATGCTTTTTCGTTGTGTATCCTTTGTCTAATATATTTAAGGGTTCCGCCAATCGAAAAACTATTTGTCAAATTGAAAGAAAGAGTTGCTCCAGTGGCAAAATCATTTGCAGACCAGTAGGTCCCTGTCCCATCTTGATTTTCAAAATCTGTGATTTCTTCCTTGCCATAATCGAGATTTGTGATGTAACTGCCTAATGTAAGAGTATTGTTTATCTTATATGTTCCTGCAATAAATATTATTTTACTATCAAAGAACCAGTCTGTGTTATTTAGAGTGAAATGATTTTTTTCGCTTCTTGATATTGACCCTGGGTTGTAAAAAATTGAAGATGCATCAGCTGTCATACTACTATAGGATCCACCTAGTGCCATGGCCTTGGAGCCCATTGGGATACCTAAAAAATTAGCTGCCGATGTGGCAACCTTATCCTGACAATAGATCATGGAGAAAGAATAAATTAGGATTACAATAACTCGGGTCATTTTATAATAGCAAGTTTACCTGACTGACTTTCAAATTGCTTTGACTCCATTACAAAATAGTAGACACCGTAGCTCACATCCAGATTTTCTTTTGATTTTAGGTTCCATTCAATTGAGCCATTAAAAATATTTCCAGAATGCTCTAAGCTTATTACATGCTGGCCTCTAGGGGTAAAGATTGAAATTTTTCCATCAGAAGGCACATTTGTAAAAATGACTCTTCTCTGACCTCTTCCGCTGGTTATGCCAGGCGCAAGATGCGCTTCGTATGCGTGTGCAGAAAAATAAGGATTAGGTACAACACGTATTTTTTTTGCGACACTTTCTTGAGTATTCTCAGGATTGATAATAGGGGCATAGGTTTTAAAACTATAGGTGTCTCCTTTTCTATATGGTTTTTTATTGAAAATAATAAGAGAGTCATTATTGCCAAAATCTAGAACAGTACTATCAGAATGTGATTGTCTAAGAGAGAATGTCAGAGTCCAAGAAAAAATATTACTGTCAAGACTATCATGCTCGTAGAAATAGATAATATCTTGAGGGTCAATTATACCATTTCTTCCCGTGCCTGATATGATATTTTCATCGTAAAAGATATAAGATATTTCCTCTCCAGTGTTCATGTTAAAGATTTTAAAATTAGTTTTTCCATTTTCAGTTAGTTCAAGGTTCTCGCCTTGAGAAACTGCAAATTGTATCAAATCATACGAGTGACCAAATCCTAAAGAATCATTAAATACTAATGTATAATCATTCGGAAACTCGGTCGGGAACAGTGTATTATTAAACAGATTGGTACTGGAAAATGAATAAAAATAGGTTGAACCAGCTAAATCTTCTGACCAAGTAATTTGATCTTCGGTAGTGCTCCAGTAGGAGTTTGATTCTATGTCTTCAATTCCCCAGTCATTTTGAAAAGAGATTCGGATACCATTAAAGATTTGTGTGTCAAGCACTAGGCCTGCGTTTGGAGTTACACCCTCATTATTCCATGGAGTGTTTTCTATGTAAGGGCTCATGAAAATGGGATAATAATTAAATATTGCTGTGTAGCTTTTTTCACCAAGAGATCCCGGAGAAACTCCAAAAATTTTTCCATTTGAATAGTCAATTCTATACTTAGTATTGGACACAAGGTTCTGAGATTGATCAAATAATTTAAAATCGGATTCTATTATTTCTTTGAATCCTAAGTCTGTTACCAGCGTATCATTTGCCATGATGTTAACAGTTACCTCATTCTTTGTTTTTACACTGTAGTAGGTTGTCATTTTTTGTTTTTCTAGTGGATCAATTAAATCAATTAGTCCATTATGGTTATTATCAATACTGTCACTGGTCATATCATAAAATAGTAATTCATATTCCTGATCTTTGATTTTACTAGGATCGATTATAATTGGATTAATCGTGCCAGTATTAAGATTATTACTTCCTTTTTGTACTATTATATCTCCATCAAGGCTATATCCAGGACTGGATGATGCAGGGACAGCGATTGATGTGTTCTTATCTAGGATTATAGTACCATCAGATAGTTCACTAATAAACTTTGTATTCTCCGAAGGGAAGATATCTAATGCATTATCTCCATTATCATAAGCGACAACTGAATAATAATATTTTTGTCCATTAATCACATCTTCATCAATATACGTATGCTGGAGTCCACTATTGTTACCTAAATAGTATGAATAGCCCTGTGCCTGCTGAAAGAGCTCTTCACTTGGAAAGAAAAAACCTTCTATATCATCATTGACGTCAAACTGGGCAAGGGGGACATAGCCTTCACTGTTTCCGAGTCCGTTAGTTATAGAAAAAACATCATTGAACTCTGGCTCGGTTGCCCTGTATATCTTGTAACCTTGAAAGTCCATTATTTTTGTAATAGGATCAACACTTTTTTCTGCAACAAAATCCCAGTACAGGGTAACCATGTTATCTCCTGCAATGGTTGTCAAAGTTGGTTTTTGTGGCGGTGGAGGGAATCGATAGTCATTGTCATAAATATTTTGAACTGTTTTTTTATTTCGTAATAAATCTTCTTTGTCATCTCCATATACCAAAGCTATGGAAAAATATTCTGTTTGGCCTGCACGAAGAGGGAAAAACCCGGAACCATACATAAAGTCCCCATCTTCTCCACCAATAGGTTCACCGTTAGATATTGACGATGGAGTATCAAATAAGCCTGGACTAAGTTTATCCCATAGTGCTTCATCACTTTTTGCTGGAAATTGATTAGCAGGAGCGAAATAATCAAAAGAGGTGAGTCCTATTTGATCAGACTCATCGACATCAGTTTTATCAAAATTCGGTTCACCTGTCGTGGGAATGCCATCGCCTTCACCTATATCCTGTGTTTCCGCGATCCCATCTGAACCTAGATCGTCAAAATCGGGGTCCCAATCGTTATCATTGTCGATCCCGTCAAAGCGTTGTTCATCGATCATACTGTTATCAAGGCCTAGACCATTTATATAGTCTATGTATGCCCTGGGATTAATGATGTCAAACAGAACAACTCCAAGTTGATCAACCTTTCTTTGGCGATAGTGTAGAAAATAATTTTCGTCAATTAAACCATCCAGATCATTATCAATGCCATCAAAAGCATTAGGGTTTACTATTTCTTTTCCGTTTGTGCTAATGATAACGTTTCCTTCAACTAATTTGGTTGATCCTGGAATAATTGTAATGGATGATCCTCTGGTTTGTATTTTCACTGTATCTTCGTCACTGATTATGATTTCTTCTCTAGAGTAATCATCTAAAATTTTAATCACTTTTCTGCCAGTTTCTATTATGGTGGTTGAGTCAAAATCCTCTTCAATGAATAAAGGCGCTTCAAAAGGGCTTTTTTCGTAGTCTCCATCATTATCGATTCCATCATAGGGATTTCCAGGACTCTCTAAGAAAGAATAGCCAACCATCCCAACCGGGCCAACCCACTTTGGGTTTCTACTAACATCATTATCAAAATCACCAGTGAATGTCAGATTCTCATTCACATCAAAGAAGGACCAGTCATCATCATATTCACCCCAACCTTCTGTTGATGTGACTCCTACATAGGTTCCAACAAGCATACCGAATACAACCTTATCATAATCGGTTGTACTTGTATTTGTTACTTCATAAAGCCAAAAAATACAATCTTGAGCCAGGAACTGCTGCCACTGCATCCCACGAACTTTAATCTCAAGGCCGAGGCCATTTCTTAATGCATTTAGTGAATCTGGCTTAAAGTTAACTCCGTACATGTTGTATTCAGCAAAATTGAATTCCTCATCATTGTTATCATCCATAACAAAGAAACTTTCCTGTTGTATGTTTTGAATATCTTTACCAAAAAAACCATTCCACTCATTTTGCCATCCTGGGTCATTTATATCTTCTAATTTATCTGGCCAAAAATTAGGCCAGGTTGTTGGGTTGGTGCTTATTGCTATTCCTTCTTGATTTTCATTAAAATAACCTGAAACTGGCTCCATGGTCCAAGTTTTTCCAGTAGGTGAATCCTCCATGCCTGTTGATGTCGGCCTATCAACGGGGGGGATTAAAACTGAATGAAAAGTGACATCTTCACCTAAAGAATCAGTTGTGGTGACTTCAGCTCCTATAAGGGGGCTAACATCTCCAATATAACCATTGTTAGGATTTTTCCATGCCCCACGAGGCCCTTTTTGAGCCGGTTGACCAATGACTCCCCAGTTGCCAAATACTGTTTTCACTTGATTACCATTATGGATGGCGGTTCGCCTATACTCTCTTCCTGATGGGTTTTGTGCATCCAAAAAAGAAAACGCGTAATAGATAATAATTATATATTTAATATTTGATGTCAAATCCAATTTCAATCCTTCTTGGGTTTGAGTAAAAAGTTTCATTATTAAACCAATCGTCCAAGGTGTTTATCGCTTCATCTGTATTCTGAGATTGAGCCATACCTAATTTTCTAGTGTAGCCAGCCTCTCCTGAATCATTATAAACAGCATTTTCATTCAGATGGTCAAACAAATTTTTAACTCTAAAAAATAAATTAATCCTATAAACGTTGAATCTTATTTCTTTTGATGCTCTGAGATCGACGGTGTGAGTAATAGGCTTTCGAGATGAATTATATATTAAAGAAGAGATGTCTACTGCGCTCTCAGGTGTGTAGGGTAGGCCACTGCCGAATCGACCGATAATGGATAAATTTCCAAAAGGTTTTGATAAACCAAGAGTCGCATTCAAGGTATGTGTCTGATCCCAGTCCAGGGGTACGATCTGTATTTCTGGTAGCTGATTATTTGATAGAGCATTTTGTGCCTGAAAAGGATCAGATGCGGTTCCAACAGCGCTTTGTAGTGTATAGTCTAGAGTTCCAAAGGCTCCATTTCTGTTATCATAATCAAGGGAAAGGACAAGGCCTTTAACAAACGCAAAGTCGGAGTTTTCTAGTTTACTGTAAGTTGATGAGCCTCCAAACATTTCTATCTCTGATGATCTAGTACCAGTCAACTCTCGAATGTCACGAAAATAACAGGTTACATTAAGTATGTAGTTTCTGTTTAATTGTTGTTGTAAACCTATCTCTGCGCTTATTGTTTTCTCGGGTTGTAAATCTGCGTTTCCTATTACACCAGTATTTCCAGTGGACTGACCTAAATCAAAATCAGGATTCATGTAGAGTAGTTCAAATCGAGGCATTTGAAAAAAATGTCCGTAGGAAAAATGAAAAACACCTGCATCACTAATTGGAAATGAAATTCCAAACCTGGGACTTATTTTATATTTTTCACTTGTTTTAGTGTACCAGTATTCTGATCGTTGAACACTTGAGATGGTAGGCTCGCCCTGGTCTTGGATACCATTTTCATTAATATCTTTATACCTGTTACTTGGTTTAATTGGATTGTAAATGCTCGGATCTGATGGATCAGACAATAGGTTTCCTTTTGGATCAAAATAATCCAAACGCAGTCCTGCGTTGATGATCAGGTCTTTTAATTCAATTTTATCCTGCATATACATACTAAGCTCAATCGGCTCAAAAGTAAACCTGCTAGAGTATATAGTTGTATCGTTAGGGAGTGTGGGTTCTGTTAAAAAAGGGGAGTCTGATAATGGGTTAAATGATGTTTGATCAATAGATGGCTGGTATGAAGAAGCATAGTAGTTAATCTGATGCATACGAGTCTCTAGCCCGATTTTTATTAGATTATTTTTTAATTGGCTAGTGATATCTGATTTTATTATCGTTGACTTAGTTTCCCGATTAAAATAACTGTTATTGCTACCCCCTGTGAGAAAACTATATGGCCTGCTTGTATTTATCTCCTGGTGAGCATATTTATTTAAGTCTTCAAAAGTAGAGTGCTTGTACGTTTTTTTAAAACTAGTTCCACCAAAATTAATAAACGTATTTTTATTAAAATTTTTAGTTATTTGGAATATATTTGTTTCAGATACATCATTATGATTTAATGCGCCATCGGGGTTGTACTTATACATCCTATCATAATATTGAGATACTTTATTATCATTTATTCTGGTAAACCGAATTTTAGTAAGGGGTGAAAATTTATAGATTAATTTTAATTGAAAATAATTATGCTCGTTCCAGTCCATCGGAACATAACTATTATCTCCGTAACCAGTATAAACCGTATCACCATTCAAAACAGTCGGTTTGGAAACTACAAAGGAACCTGTTGAGTCAAAATATGAAACATTATAATAGTTAAAGATTCTTTTACCAGAGTATGGCCCTTCATACCGGATACTTCTTGCATTGGTAAAATAAAATAATTTATCTTTAATAATTGGCCCATTAAGACTTAGGTCTAAATTTTTTGTGCTTGATAATTGTATGTCAGAGATATTTTGGAATAGCGATGATTTGTTTGATATGAAATCCCCTAAATAGCTTGAGAGATATGCTTTTGTCTGGTTTGAACCATCTTTGGTTATAATATTCACAATCCCACTCATTGCATGTCCATATTCGGCATTAAAAGCACCAGAAATGACCTGCATTTCTTCTATTGAATTTTTATTAATTGAAGTTGCCGCATTTCCATTGTAGGCATCTGTGACAGCTATCCCATCAACCCAGTAGGAGACTTCACCAGACCTACCTCCTCTTAGGTGTCCATCTATATAACCAGCCTGTATCTCTAGGACTTCAGATATTTCAGTTACAGGTAGCAAGTCAAAATCTTCAGAGCTAACAACAGATGTTGAAGATGTTAGATCTTTAATAATTTTATTCTGACTGGCAAATACGATTACTTCTTCTCCAGAGACTACTTCTGTTTGTAATGCGAGACTAATAGATGTAGTAAAATCAGATGAAACCTCTACATTTTGTACGGTAACTTTTTTATAACCGATCATGGTAGCTATCAGATTATATTTGCCTGGTGGTACGTTGAGAATAAAATAAGTTCCATCCAACGATGTAGCCGCACCCGATGTTGTTCCTTCGACGAGGATATTGCAACCGATCAGTGGTTCATCCGTGTCTTTATCAATAACTTTTCCTTTGATTTTTCCGGTTGTACCAGCAATCAGGGATGAATGAACAAAAATGATACTGTAGACTATGTATTTAATAATGTATGTTTTGTAGTAACTCATTTATGAGTGACGAAATATTATTTCAGAATTTAAGGTATTATTTCCCACTCAAAAATGAAAATAAACAGATTTTATCCATGATTAAAAATAGGGATAAAATAGGAATTTGGTTTTATTTCAAAATATATTAGTAACTCATAAGGGAGTTACACTTAAATTAAATAATGAATTTTTCAGTATTATGTCAAAATTAATAGAACTATTACAGCATTTTGGATTATCAGCAAATGCGGCAAAAGCCTATTTGGCATTGTTGAAATATAGCCCAGCAACCGGGTACGAAATTAGTTCTCAATCCGGTATTCCCAGGTCAGCGATTTATTCGATATTGAATCGCCTGGAAACAATTGGGATTGTGAATTCTGTTGGCGAATCACCGAAAAAATTTATACCATTAGCACCCTCATCATTATTAGAACATTTTGACCACTCTCACCAGGATCGATTAGATGATTTAAAGGAGACCATTGGAAAAATTGATATAGACGATGACGCATTTGATTTTTGGCATCTACATGGATATCGAAATCTTATTTTGAAGATGCGAGAAAATATTAATAATGCAAAAGATAAAATTTTTCTGAGTGGCTGGCCTCGTGAAATTAAAGCAATTGAAAAAGATTTAAACGCAGCAAAAAAACGAGGTATAGATATTACACTTTTTTCATTTTGCAGTTTGCATAAACAGATTGGAAAAACCATATCATATGAATTAGACGAAGAAAAATTGAGAAAGATATGGACCCCCAAAATAATCCTGGTTGTGGACCATTCTTCTACCATCATGGGAAGTGCAAGGGAAACCGATGAAAGTCGCTCTATATACACTAAAAATGAAGCTATTATTGAAATTGCCGCTAATCATATTATTTTGGATATTACACTTGCAGGGCAAAGACTTGGCTTTGATCCGAACCCTATTGTAAAACGGATTATGAAACGTCCGGACCTCGATCTTGATCGTTTGATCAATTCCTAATAAATCAATCTTGATTCGACCTTGACTCCTATGATTCTTTTTGGCAATATTGTTAGTTACTCATAGATGAGTTACTAATTTATTGTTATGAAAAATCATAAGAGCGAACCATCCTTAATAACTATGGATAGAAAAAGCGGCATCTTATTACATATTACATCTCTTCCTGGAAAATATGGGATTGGTGAAATTGGGCCATCAGCATTTCAGTTTATCGATGATTTATCAGAAATGGGGCAGAGTCTTTGGCAAATTTTACCTTCAAATCCACCCGATAAGGATAATTGTCCATATAGTGCTGAATCTGCTTTTGCAAATAATCCACTACTTATTAGTCTGGAATTATTAGTTCGAGATGGATGGCTCAGTGCAGATGATTTGGGAATGGCACCAGAGTTTAATTCTGATCTAGTTGAATTTGATTTAATTAAAAAATGGCGTTTGGATTTAATGACGAAAGCTGCCAATTCCTTTCGGATTAATAGGTCAAATTTACAATTTAAACAGTTTTTAGATTATTGTAATCAAAATGAATATTGGTTACAAAATTATTCTGTATTTAATATTTTAAAAAAAATCCATAACAGTGAAAATTGGATTAATTGGAATTCAAAATATAAAACCTTTTCTAAAGATATACTCAATCAAGTCCAAGATGCTCACTCTCAAGAATTAGATGATATAAAGATTCTTCAATATTTATTTGATTGCCAATGGTCAGAGCTAAAATTCTACGCCAATTCAAAAGGGATTCAAATAATTGGTGATATACCCATTTATGTTTCATTCAATAGTGCAGATGTGTGGGCGAATCAGTCATTATTTAAATTGTCTAATAAGGGCGATATGATAGTCCAATCAGGAACCCCGCCAGATATTTTTATAGAAACAGGTCAAATATGGGGGCATCCAATTTATGATTGGGTAGAGCATAGGAAAAATAATTTTGAATGGTGGACTTCCAGAATCGCCCATTTATTCCAAAGAGTGGATATTGTTCGAATTGACCATTTTAATGGATTTGCAAAATTTTGGGAAGTACCTGCAGAAGATGATAATGGTACTCGGGGTTATTGGGTAAAGGGTCCTGGAGAAACTCTATTTAATGCTATCACGAACCAAATTGGGAGAAAACCTATCTTAGCAGAAGATTTAGGTGAAGCGTCCAAAAATGCTGCTGTATTAAGGGGGAAATTTGGAATACCTGGGATAAAGATTCTTCAAATGTCATTTGGGAATGGACATCCGTTTGATTCAATGAGTGAAGATACAGTTGTTTATACAGGCACGCACGATAATGATACATCCATTGGTTGGTACAATGCTGAATTTGAAAATGGATCAACCCAATCTGAACAGGAATTTTTAAACGAACGAAAGCATGCAAAAAACGTTTTAAACTTAGATGGACATGATGTGAATTGGAAAATGGTAGAATTCATACTTAATGCAAATGCAAATACATCCATAATTCCTATGCAAGATGTGTTGGGATTAGATTCATCAGCACGAATGAATTTACCTGGAACAGTTGGTGGAAATTGGGAATGGCGTATGTCTCCTGGCATGTTAACTCAAGAAATAAAGCAACATTTACGACAATTAACGGAGAATTCTAATAGAACATGAATAAGAAATATGACATAGCTTATTTTTCAGCTGAAATTGGGATATCATCTAGTTTGCCAACTTATAGTGGCGGATTAGGTGTTTTAGCAGGAGATCATATTAAAGCATCCGGTGATATTGGGTTAAATATGTGTGCAATTACACTTCTCTACAGAGAAGGATATTTTAAACAACGCATAGATGAAGACGGTATTCAGACTGAAACCTACCCTCGGTTTGATCCACATCCATTGTTAAAAAAAATAGATGTAAAATTCACACTCCGCCTTCGAGAAAGGAATGTATGGGTCCAAGCTTATCAATTTGATTATGTGGGACATGGCGGCCACATAATTCCACTATATTTTTTGGACACAGATGTAGAAGAAAATTTTGATGATGATAGAAATATCACTTTACGTTTGTATTCTGGAGACAAAGATCACAGAATTCTTCAGGAGGCAATTCTTGGCTTTGGTGGAACTAAACTTCTGGAAGAATTAGGACAAAATGAGATTAAAACGTACCATATGAATGAAGGGCATTGTTCATTTTTAGCCTTGGACCTTATGGAAAAATTTGATGGAAATGTTGAAAAAGTAAAATCTCTATGTCATTTTACAACACACACACCAGTCCCTGCAGGGCATGATCACTTTGCGGAATCACGGGCTAAAAAATTATTACGTGGATTGTTGCCTGAAAATTTGGAATTGCCATCACTTGTTCAAAATGGCCGTCTTCATATGACTGAACTTGGACTATACTTTAGTCGATCGGCGAATGGAGTCTCGCAGTTACATGGTCAAGTAGCTCAGGATCAATTTCCTTGGACGAATATTGGATACATTACAAATGGTGTTCATCATTCGTATTGGATGGGGAGCCCATTCAAAAGATTGTATGATCAATATTTACCAAATTGGAGAACTAACCCTGAAGCTTTATTGGAGATAGATAAAATACCCGATGATATTTTATTAGAAGCACACCAAATTAGAAAAAATTATTTATTGGGATATGCGAATTCACAAGTTTCAAAAGCGTTGGATGGAAATACATTAACCATTGGGTTTGCTCGCAGATCCGCTACATATAAACGTGCCCAATTAATATTTCATGACTTGGAACGGTTACAATTAATCGGAGAAGGAAAAATACAAATCATTTTTTCAGGAAAAGCCCATCCCAATGATCAAGATGGAAAAGAATTGATTCGACAAATTGTGGAAAATTCAAAATCCATGATTGGAAAAGTAAAAATCATTTTTCTTGAAAATTATAATATGTGGCTGGGGCGCATGATTACTTCCGGCGTGGACATTTGGTTAAATACACCTCTACGACCTAATGAAGCATCGGGTACCAGTGGGATGAAAGCAACCCTGAATGGTGTTCCAAACCTTTCCGTTTTGGATGGTTGGTGGGCAGAAGGTTGTAGAGATGGTGTGAATGGTTGGTCGGTAGGAGATCCTGAAAATCCTGATGACAAGAAAGATGCAAATCATCTATATTCTGTGCTAGAGAATCAAGTGATTCCTACGTATTATAATGAAAAAGTTAAATGGGCATCAATCATGAAAGAAGCGATTAAAACAGGGGTTGATTTTACAGCACACCGAATGATCGAAGAATACAATCAAAAATATTATCAGGGGAAATAACATATGGCTACAATTGATATTATAATTATTGTCGTCTATTTATCAGCGATTGTTGTGGTTGGTCTTGTTATGCAAAAAAAAGCGTCTGCTGGTATTGATTCATATTTTCTAGGAAATCGAAAATTACCTTGGTGGGCATTGGGTGCATCTGGGATGGCTTCGAATACGGATATTGCTGGTACCATGATAAATACAGCATTTATTTATGCCCTTGGAACAAAAGGATTTTTTATTGAAATAAGAGGTGGGGTTACATTGATCATGGCTTTTCTCATGGTCTTTATGGGAAAATGGAACCGCAGGTCTCAAGTGATGACCCAGGCGGAATGGATGCATTTTCGATTCGGAACTAAAAAAGAAGGCGATGTTGCACGTATAATTAGTGCCATTGCTGCCATTATTATGACAGTAGCTATGGTTACTTATTTTGTCATTGGTGCCGGAAAATTTATAGGAGATTATTTGGGTATAGAACCACTCTATGCTTCCATCCTAATGATTATTCTTGCGATGACATATACATTAGCTAGTGGGCTATATGGAGTAGTCTGGACTGATGTTTTTCAAGGAATATTTATTTTTGGTGTTATTATTTATATATCAGTTTTGGCAATGACAACGGTGGACTTACCTGATGAATTTTTAGTGTCTGTCCCAATGATGGATGGTTCATTTACAGCTATTAAAACAACATTGGCAGAATGGTCCCGGATGACACCCCCCCAGGAAATGAATATGCCTGAAGGATCCACCTTCTCAATTTATAACCTATTTGGAATAGCTATTATGTTCTATTTATTTAAAGTAACACTTGAAGGAGCAAGTGGTGCTGGGGGTTATATGCTACAACGCTATTTTGCTGCCAGAAGTGATCGAGAAGCAGGGTTGCTTTCTCTTTTCTGGACATGTCTTTTAGCATTTAGATGGCCTTTAATTGCATCCTTTGCCATGTTGGGTATTTATCATGGTATAGAGACCGGAACGGTTATTGCTGATCCCGAACTTGTATTACCAACCGTCATTAAAAACTATATTCCTGTTGGTGTGAAGGGATTCTTAATTGCCGGCCTCATGGCGGCTGCTATGTCTACCTTTGACTCCACAGTAAATGCAGGTGCTGCCTACTGGGTAAAAGACTTATATCAAACTTATTTAAGACCAAATGCCAGTGAAAAAGATTTGATTCTCCAAAGTCGATTAGCGTCCTTGGTTATAGTTTTACTAGCACTATTATTCAGTTTAACAATTTCCAATATCAATGAAATTTGGGGCTGGATTACGATGGGAATAGGTGCAGGCATGTTTATTCCACAAGTTATTCGATGGTACTGGTGGCGCTTTAATGGCTATGGGTTTGCAATAGGAACAGCTGTGGGAATGATTGCTGCAGTTTTAACAAAAGGATTTGGTGGTCCAATTGCGGAATATAATTCATTTTTAATTGCCAGTGGTTCATCGCTGGTAGGTTGTATTCTTGGGACGTATTTAACGCCTCCCACAGAGAGCGCTGTACTTTCCAATTTTTATAAGGTTACGCGGCCATTTGGGTTTTGGGGGTCTGTCCGTACTGAAATACCAACAGATGTATTGCACCAAATAAATGAAGAAAACCGGCGTGATATTATTGCAATATTCTTTGCGGTTCCGTGGCAGGTTGTTTTGTTCCTAACAGGTATGATGATCGTTATGAAACAATGGTCAAATGTGTTTAATCTTTTTGGATTACTCGTTGTTCTTTCTGCTGGATTGTATTGGTTTTGGTACCGGCACTTATCTAAAGAAGTGCGTTTATGAAAAAAGACCTCTTAATTGGGTTATTAATCGGACAATTATTACCACAATCTTTGGATGTAACATTTAGATATGTCACTCATCCAGGGGAAGAGTTTATTCGTATTTTTGTTCCGGGCACGATGCCGCCTGGTAGCAATGAAGATTGGGGACCAAATTCTAATGGAATGATAAATCCCAATGCTCCTAGTTTAATGAATTATGATGAAGCTATTGATGCCTATAAACGAACTTATTCTTTAAATATTGGTTCTGAGTATTTATATAAAATTCATTTTCACCATAATTCATCTGGAACAGATTATAGTTGGATTTCAGATCCTTTAAATCCTCTTACAATAGATGATGAGAATAACAATTCGATACTTGACGTCACCGATCCTTTGTTTTTTCAGCCCGCAAGGCACCTGAATGAAGAAGGACTTGTAGATGGACTAGGTGTCGGAATTTTCACAACTGGCAATGTGGATTCGGTTTGCTACGCTGTTGGGGGTGATACGGTCTCCGCCACAGAGTTTTATCATGATAATGGTGTTTTTTACGTTGCCTTGGATCCGCCGAAAACATTGTTTGAATCCTATTGGATACAAGCTTCAATTGATGGGGAACTTCATACGGTTTACGATCAGCCGGAGATTGAGATTGTAGAAGCATCTCTCCCTGCAGACGTTAAAATGGGCCCCAATTGGTTGAACGGCAACATGATTTTAGCCGTTTATGCACCTTCCCAACCTGTTATGCAGGTGATTGTTACAAGCCTGGGTGAAACGGGATTGGCCTCCGATGCCATTGTAATGAACCTGGATCCAGACCAGACCGACGTCTGGTGGACGGAATTGGATTTATCCTTCGGGCAATATGAGTATGAATATTTATTAATAAATGGTAGCAGGTTACCCGATCCATTCACAAGAAGATTGAGTAATGGCAAAACACGGGTAGAAATTGGTGCTGGTGGCGTTTCCACAGCGGATGATTATAATTGGCAATCAAATGATTTTATCCGCCCCAGTTTAGACACTCTGATTATTTATGAGTTACACGTGGATGATTTTGCTGCTCAAGGTAGTGGCCAAGGAACCTTTGATGATGTTATAATACGATTAGATCACTTGAGAGAATCGGGGATAAATGCAATTGAACTCATGCCAATTACTGAATTTCCCGGTGGACGATCCTGGGGCTACAATCCGGAAATTATGTCATCGGTAGAAGGGACATACGGCACACCTGAAAATTTTAAACAATTGGTGGATGAGGCACATTCCCGTAATATGGCTGTTATTTTAGATTTGGTATGGAATCATGCAACATCGTCTACTCCTCTCTGGAAAATTCAGCCGAATAATGTTTTAAATCCATATTTTAAAAATTCTAACGATTTAAATCCTAACGAAACTGAAGGAACGTGGGGAATGTTGGATTTCGATCATTTTAATGAGAAAACGATTGAATATATCAATGAAGTTCATCGGATTTGGCTGGAAGAATATAGAGTTGATGGCTTTCGTTTTGATGCCACGAGGTACGTGGGCTGGGATTTGAATCAACCGCAATTTGGACTTTTAGCGTGGGCTGATGCCATCGATGAATTGGATTCTAATGTTTACCAAATTGCTGAACACTTGCCATCAGATCCATGGTTAGTGAATAACACAAAGCTGACTTCCAGTTGGCATGATAGTTTTCATGATCGTTTGATTGACCACATTTTTAGTAGTATTGGTACAATGACTGCAATGCAACAAATAATTGGATTATATGAATATTCTAATTCGGGAACACCTTATGCTGATTTGACTCAAGCTGTAAAATATATGGTTTCTCACGATGAACAATCCTTAATCCAGGAAATGGTTGAATTTGATGGTGTTTCATTAAGTCAGGCGAGAGCGATCGATAAATTTTATGCATCTTTACTCTTTACAGCTCAAGGTATTCCAATGATTTGGCAAGGCCAGGAATTTGGCCTCCAGACCGGGTGGACTGATGCCAACAACAATGGGGATTATGAAGAAAAATTGCAATACCGTCCTATAGACTGGACATTATTAGAAACAGAAGTGGGTCAGTCTCATTTAACTCATTATTCCACCTTGGCGAAATTTCGAAAAATGAATCCCGTTTTTTCAAAGGGTACGTTTTTCGATCTATATCGCTATACGGATGAGAGAGTTATTGTTTATGGATATAAAGACCAATCTGAAGGCAACAGTGATGACCAGGTTGTTGTGATTGCCAATTTTTCATCCAGTGATCAGACGGTTAATGACGTACCGTTTCTCTCTGGCGGGAATTGGTATAACATAACCGATCCCGGGAATGATCTTTATACGGGAGATGGCAATTACAGTGAATATTCAATTCCCGCAAAATCAGCAGTAGTGTATGCAAATCAAGAGTGGGTTTTAAGCACGAAGTACCAAGAACCCAAGGTTCCGGAAAAATTCCAAATTTTATCCGCCTATCCAAATCCATTTAATGGCCAAATTCAGTTCAATATTTCAATTCCAGACGGAATAATTGGCTCCATATCTATTTTTGATTTGTCGGGTCGTCTAATTAAATCATTTGATAAATCTTTATTAAGTGAAGGATCTCATATTTTAATTTGGTCTGGAGATTCTCAGGATGGGAAACCATTATCATCAGGTGTATACTTAGTTTCAGTAAAATCAAAATTTGGGCGAACCACACAAAAAATTCTTTACCTAAAATAAACCCCGGAGGCTGCCATGAAAAAAGCGCTTATTCTTCTCACTATCTCACTTGGATTTGCGTCCACGGACACAACATCCATCAGTTTAACTATCACAGATAATATCATCGACTGGGTTAATCTCCAGTATCCTGAAAGCGGAACAATTGAAGTTGGCAGTGGATTTACCGCTTACGGACAGATCTTCGAATCAGGTGTGACCGATGCTACTGGACAAGGAAGTGGTATCACTACGTGGATTGGGTTTGCATCTTCCAATTCTGACCCATCGGGGACAGATTGGACTTGGGTAACAGCAAGTTATAACAGCGATAGTGGAAATAATGATGAATATATGGCCGACATTGGAACAGGCATTACAACGATCGGCACCTACTATTATGCCAGCCGGTTTTCAATTGATGGTGGCGTCACCTATGTTTACGGCGGATATTCTTCCGGAGGCGGTGGTTTTTGGGATGGCTCAACGAATGTGAGTGGAACACTCACGATCACAGGTAATACTGCGCCCGTTCTTGCCACTATTGGTCCCCAGACCATGATGGAGGATGTGGTGTCAACACTTACACTTTCTGCCACGGATGCGGATAACGATGCATTGACTTATACTGTTTCCGGTGGCAGTTCTGAAACTGTGTCCGTATCCATCAGTGGAACAACACTAACCTTGACGGCAGCATCCAACTATAATACAACAACAGCCATTGCATTCACAGTTACGGTATCAGATGGAAACGGTGGGACAGATACGGAAACTTTTAATGTCACAGTAACAGCAGTGAATGACGCACCGGTCATTGCATCACTTTCGGATCAAACCGGGTTAGAAGGGACAGAACTCACTTTCTCGATCACTGCTGCGGATGTGGATGGTGATGCCTTAACCTGGACATCGGCAAATCTGCCAACGGGTGCAGCATTTACGGATAATACGGACGGAACTGCTACATTTACATGGACACCTGATTATACTCAGAGTGGGACGTATTCCAGCGTTCAGTTTGTCGTGAGTGATGGACAGGGTGGAACGGTGGTAGCTCAAGTCAATACCAGACAATTAAGCCGCAGATAAATCTATGGTTCAAAAATGGATCATATTGATTGCGTTTGTTCTTTCGGGGCTGCGCGGGGAAAGCGATACACTTGTTATCACCATCACCATTGAGGATGTTCCCTTAGCGGTGGAAGAGAATACAGTACCAACGGAATTTCATACGTATTCAGCCTTCCCCAATCCGTTTAATAATGTGGTTGTTTTGAAGTGGGACATTCCAAATGAGACAAATTTTTCTGTCTCCATTTTTGATGTAATGGGGAGACAGGTTTGGTTTAAAAATTGCGGTAGAGTCATGCCGGGACAATATTCGATTCGATGGAATGGAAAAGATATTTATTATCAAACTGTCAGTGGCGGTATTTATTTTGTACGCACCCGGACGGGTGAAAATGTAACCCAGCAGAAAATATTATTTTTGAAGTAACAAGATTATGGCACCTACTTTTGAAAAAATGAAAAATTTCATTAAATTCACTAAGCTCATTCCCTAGGTGAGACATTAATTAGCTAAAAGGTTCTTTCATGAAAAACAGTATTTTAATCTCAACATTCCTTTGTTCAATTTTATCAGCCACATCCTATACCACAATTACAGTCAATGGCACAAACAGTGGTTGGGCCAGTGATGAAACCTTTACAGATATTTCCGATGCAGATAATGCATATGTCACCTGGGATGCTACAAATATCTATGTCGGTATCAGGGATGCTGAGATTGATTACAATGATCAGGCATGTTTTCTTTATTTTGATACGGATCCTACTGGTAGTAATGGTACAACAGATGCTTATGCATGGGGGAATAATATTACAGCTCCTTTTTCGGCAGATTATATTTTGGTTTTCAAATTTAATTCTACGGAAGGCAGTGCTTATATAGAATTTAGGGATTATGATGATAGTGGTTCTTCATGGAGCCAAACAGGGCAGACAACTAGTTATACCTACAATACTGATAATGCGCAAATGGCAGGTGGTACAGATTATTTAGAGTTCAAGATCAAACGATCAATTTTAGGTGTAACGAGCACCACAGATAAAATCAGGTTTTGCATGTTTACGGAACAGCAGTGGGATTCTAATTATAGATATTTTGTATTTCCCGGGAGTTCAAATATTGGAAATAGAGCATCAAGCCAATCTATCGCTGATTATAAGAGTTTTACACTTGGTGACGAATTTTCACCAGATTTATCAAAAGTTTCAATTGCTGGTAATTCTGGTTTTCGTATGATGTCGAGTCCTGTTGCGGGCCAGATTTATAGTGATTTGTTAGCGGAGTTATGGACTCAGGGAATGACAGGTGCCGATGTAACCGATGGAACGGCTAATGTATGGACACTGAATGTTTCTGGTCAGAGCTGGACAGCATTGACTGATATATCGGGTTCCGGTGGTGGAGCAAGCCTAACGGCAGGTACAGGATTTTTAGTTTATGTGTTTGATGATACCGATTGGGATGGAGACTCTGATCTTCCTGTGTCTTTGAGTGTATCAGGCTCAGAAAACAGTTCCAGCGCTTCTTTGGGCAGTATTGCCAATGGTGAATACGGCCTGGCCGGCAATCCTTATGCTACAACCATTGACTGGGATGACATATCACCGACAAATCTATCTGGCACTGTAAATGTCTGGGATGATGCTGCCTCAGGCTGGAAAAGCTGGAATGGATCATCCGGTAGCCTTACAAATGGACTCATCGCACCTTACCAGGGTTTTTGGGTTGAAGCCAGCGGTGGAACGGGTTCCATTACGATTGAGACGGCGGACAAATCCACTTCATCGGGTGCCTTTTACAGAACGTTGGACAATGACAGTACCGGCAGTGTGTCGTTTAGTGTGGTTGCTGCCGATTATACCGATCAGACTTTCATGTCTTTTATGAATGTTGGTGAAGCAGGCCTGGATAATGCCGATGGGAAGAAACTTCTTCCTTTTTCCGCCAGCAGCCGTGTTGTTGGTTTATCCTATACTGAAGAGATAGCCCTTGATATTCATAACCTTCCCTATACTTATGAAGGGATGCTCTCTTTTCCATTAGATGTGATGCTGTTAACTCTTGATGAAACCAACTACGTCACGGACGCTGGAGAAGTGAACCTAAGCTGGAACTTGGACCAGCTTCCGGATCATATAAGTATGACACTAACAGATAATATAACAGGCTCAGAGACCTATTTAGACCTAGAAAGCGAATATGTTTTCACCACAGAGCCAAAGGGGAGCTTCAGCGCTAATTATGACGGACCCATAGGCACGTATCCCGTTGTGGGTGAGCCCAGGTTTACTCTGAGCGTTACTTACGGTGCATTGGGCCAGAATGGTGATGCGACTCTGCCTTCTGACTTTGCCCTTCATCCTATTTATCCAAACCCCTTTAATCCCAGTGCTACCATTAGCTTTGATATTCCTGATGTAAGTTTGGTGGCATTAAATATCTATGATGTTAAGGGAGCTCTGGTGGAAACATTGTTGCAGAATCACATGAAGCCTGGGAAACACCATTATAACTGGGAGCCACAGGGATTATCATCCGGTGTTTACTTTATGAAACTCACCACAGCTAAGCAGACTTTTACTCAGAAAGTCACATATATTAAATAGGGGGAGAGACATGAAAACAAATTTATACACTTTACTGATTACCATAATATCAATCACAAATACTATCATTGCACAAGGTGTTGATTTTCCAAGCGACCCTTCCCAAGCACCTATTGGCGGACTTGGACTCTTAATTGGTGCTGGTGGCGCCATGGCTTGGAATAAGTTGAAAAATCGGAAAAAGTAAGCAAAGAGAAACAAAGGCTAAAATGGCAATAGCCCCCGTGCAGGGCAACGGCGCATAGTCTCAAGTGGTGGGCAAGCAATTCGATTTCGTACAATAAAATAATAATTCCATCTGGATACTATTTTAATTCTCCCTAGTTTTTAACTTGAAAATAGCCCTTTTAACCAACGAAATCCCGCCTATCGTTTACGGTGGGGTTGCCACTTGGATACTCAACTTTCTGGATATGTTTAAAGATGATCCGGACATTGAAGTTATTCCTGTTTTTTTAGCACACTTGGATGAGCCGCCAACTGACTTTCCTGAACGTTATCCTGGAATAAGAATTATCCATGGTCCCCAGGATATAGAAAAAATATTCCAGGATATTGATATAACCGTAAATAACCTGTGGGTGGCTTTTGATACAACAAAAGCCATCAAGGACAGATATCCAGAAAAACGAATGATCTCTGTTTGTCACTCCCTGATCAAAATGGAACATCTGACCAATCTGGGTAGTGATACGACAAAAAGTTTTTACGAGCAGGAGATCACCTTTCAATATTCCGATGCGGTGGTACTCATCAGCCGGGCTGAACTAGGGCATTACACATCGTTTGGATATGATAAATACGATGCCGAACCAGTCGTTATCTATAACAGTTATACTCCCAAACTGGATGAGATTGATTGGCGGCCAAATTATGATTCAAATGATATTGGGTATATTGGCCGGCATGTGCCTCGGAAACGTCCGGATTTACCCATTTTAGCGGTTGAGCGTTCAAATCGGAATGACGTTCGTGTTTTTAATATGGGTGTTGATTATCGCGGTGAAACAGGAAACCCGTTTTGGGAAGAGATGGGTCGCAAACATCCGAAACAACTGGTCATTATTCCTTTCAGCTCCAATGAGGAAACGGTTCACTTTTATTGGAATAGCGTTGGCGCCAATTGCATTACCGGGGTCTATGAACCTTTCGGCTATACTATGTGTGAAACCCTGGACAGAAGAGTACCCGCTATTGTTCAGGATATCGACGGCCCAAAGGAAATCTGTGAATTGGTGAAAGATTCAGTATTCGAATATCATGTGGATCAGGATTTTGATAAGGATATCCAAAATTTTATGGAATCAATCATTCGATTTTGGGACACACATCCTGATGACCGTGCATCCATGGCTAATCGTGCACGAAATGCGCTGGATGGATTCAGGCCGAAAATAATTAGGGAAGAATGGAAAAAAGTATTTTCTGGTTCAGAAACCCGAACTCAAGGTCAATTTTCAATATCCGAAATTGAAAAAAGGAAGAAACAGACCCAACGAGAAGAAAGAAGCGAACAAATTTACGGGTATAGTAAGGCTAATTAATTCTTTGTAGTACCATTCCGGAAGTGGGGGGAATGGTAATTTTACCGGAAACTTGGCGAATCCCGTTCAAATTCACTTCATTCTGATTTACCATTAATTGCCAGTTCCCCGGTGGCAAGTCCGTTTCAATACTCGTAGAATTTTCACCATTAATATAAACCGCAATTCGGTTCCGGATCACATATCCCAAAGCGTGATCTGCTAATCCCTGGAATTTGAAATCTTTTTTAGTAGCATGGCGGAATTCAGTATGTGTTCTGCGAAGGTCAATTAATCCGCTATAATAATCAGCTAATTTCTTATTTTTCTCTTTTTCAAGCCAGTTGACCCAATTGGTTTCGTTATCCTTATTGTATGGGTTCCGATCCATTTTCCCCACATTTGGATCATACACATCTGTTTCTGCGATGATTTGACTGTGAGCCCAGTCCTGACCTTGATGAATAATAGGGATTCCCTGGCTGGTAAGGAGAATCAAGGCGCCCAGTTTGTTTTTCCTTAAAAGATCATCATCCAGCTCAATATGCTTCATGGGATCATCAATGATATCATCTTTTGAATTCCTGCTGCTGGACAGGCGCAGATAGTCGTTCAAACAATAATCATCGTGGACTTCTAAAAAATTGACCGCATGGGCCGGTGATTGATAAATATTGGGTGTGCCTAGAATAAGGGCTTGAAGGTTTTCTAAAGTTTGGCTGTTTCGGAAATTCCCGAATAGAAATCCTTTTTCATCATAATTATGGAGGTCGCCACGAAGGACATCTCTAAATCTTGCATTAAAGGAACCCCATCCCATTTCAGAAAATTCCTTTTCTCTTTCATCCCAGGCCTCACCATAAATAATCACATTTGGATTGATCCTTTTTAATTCATCTATAATAAATGTTGCCGTTTCAGCTGAAAGGAGGTGAGCCTGATCAAAGCGGAAACCATCAATATGGTAGTCCGTCATCCAGTATTTCAGACTTTCAATGATATAGTTGCGGACAGGTTGATGATCGGATGCCAATAAATTCCCGCAACATTGGCTAAGAAAATCACCTTGTTCATCCAATTTGAAATAGACGGTTTTATCGATGTATTTCAACGGGTGCCAATCATAATTGGAAATATGGTTCACCACTACATCTAAAATAACTGCCATTCCTTCCTGGTGAAGCGATTTTACCATACTTTTCATCTCCGAAATAGCACGGCCATCAGTTCCATTCCAAGCTAATGGTTCGTTAGTACCATCGGTTGCATAATAACTTTCCGGCACCATAAAAAATGTGGGCATATAACCCCAGTGATTTCTCTCATATGGATTCCAATCATTATACATCCCATCAGCGTCCTGTCTATATGGAATTTCAAAATTAGCAAAATCCCAAAGTGGCAGGAATTGAACTGCGTTTACACCCAAAGATTTTAAATGTTTGATACCACCATTTTGATCTTTTTCAATAAATCCGAGATAGGAACCTTTCGCGGTAGCATTGGATGACTTGTGAACGGTCATGTCTCGAACATGAGATTCATATATTATGAGATCTCGAGGATGGATATTTGTCCATGTATCACCTTCCCAATCAAATGCGGCGTCAATGACCAATGATTTTGCTACATGTCGCCAATTATTTTGTGTGATAGTTGCTTTAGAATAAGGATCTGCCACAATTAGATTTTCATCATTCCATGGTCCTGTGAGCCGGTAACCATACATTGTGCCCAATGGTGCATTCTTTAAAAAGTATTTCCAATCACCATTTTCTAATTTTTCCATTGGATATTCATAGCCAGATTTGTCATCTACCTTTTCAAAGATTACAAGTTTTACTATATCAGAATTTGGTGCATAGATCTTGAATTCAATGCCTTCTGGTCTCAGGAAAGCACCATAGCTCAGGCCAAGTTTTGTTACAGGTTGTATGCAGGAACTTATCATAATGATTACCGAAATGGAGTAAAAGGTTTTTATCAAATTATTCATATTATTAGGATGATTATTATTTATCAACTCTAAATAGAGTTACTAAATTACAACTAATGATTCGGGTTAAAAACATTCTCTCACTTTCTCTTTTAATATTTGTTTCATGTGAATTTCATACTGCAATGGATACTCTTTATCCAATTCCGGTTTTGAAAGTGAAAATGGGAGAGGAAAAGGCATTTGATCTTTCCAATTATTTTAGGAATGAAAATGTTAATCTCTTGTACAATGAATCTTTACAACATATTTCATTGCTGGGTAACCAGTTAATAATAGATGCTTCTTCAGTTACATCCGGGTTCGAAAATATTTCCGTAATTGCAGATGGGCAACCTATTCATATTTTAATTGAATATGAGTTTATGGCTAGACATACCTTTTCATTTGAATCTGAAATAGCAAAAACGGTGGGTGTTATGGGTGGTTTTAATGATTGGTCACGGTCTGCATTGCCATTACTAAAACATGGAAATCAATTTAGCAGGACGGTTTTTATGTCCCCCAAAAAGCATGAATACAAATTTGTGGTAGATGGTATCGAAAAAATTGATCCGGAAAATCCTGTTTTTATTTCAAATAATATTGGTGGTTGGAATTCTATTTTAGATTTAAGAGATCAAAATATTACAGAACCGGGTATGCTAGTAAAAAATCATCATAAAGGGAATTGGCTATATTTTGAATATTTACCATCGAATGATGGGGCATCACCCCAGGATTGGATTATTTTGGTGGACAATAAAGAACTTCATCCTGATATTTTTGATCTATTATCTGGTGGAGGGGTAAAGGTTAATATTTCTGGAGTTAAGGAAGGGCTTTTGAGAATATTTGGACGAGATTCCAAAGGACGTATGATTCCTGAGAATCAAACAATAATTCGAAATGGAGAGCCATTGTCATCTAATTCTGATGATTGGCATTTCGCCATTATTTATAACATAATGGTGGATCGGTTTAGGGATGGAGATTCATTAAATAATAAACCAATCCATGATCCAAAACTTCATGAATTGGCCAATTTTATGGGTGGTGACTTTGCTGGGATTCAACAAAAACTGGATGAAGGATATTTTAAAGACCTGGGGGTGAATACATTATGGATTTCTCCTATTCAAAAACAACCGGATAGCAGTTGGGTGGAATGGGTTCCACCAAATAGGACCTTTTCTGGTTATCATGGTTATTGGCCGATTGAACCACGGAAAATTGACCCAAGATTTG
>JABHKE010000167.1 GCA_018692355.1 Fidelibacterota bacterium | reverse complement strand
GCTGGCTGTAGTGTTTCATTTGTGCACCTCTTATTTGACGGTGAGAAAAGTGCGAAGCCTACAGCGGCTCCGCTTTTTCTACAACCAGTCTTTGAGTTGCACTTAAGAGTTGAATTCAAGACTATAAAAAAAGCCCCCAAAATGAGGGCTTTTTTGTATAAACTATATAATAAAACTAAAAACCTAAAGTAAGACCTAAACTCCAAGTCATTGGCAGTCCCATGTGTGCTTTTGCATTTGCTATTGTACCATCACTATCTTGTACTAAACCTAAATATTTTTCGTTTAGAGCATTAAAAACAGAGAGGTTTACACCAACATCATAGCCGGATACTGCCATTGTATAAGCAGCATGTACATTTACTACCATTCTTGAAGGAGCTTTATAAGCCTGAGTTTTTTCATCTCCTGGTGATGTTCTCGAGGTTGGATCAAAAGAGCCATAATAGTTATCACTTGTTTCAACTTCTGCTGAAATTACCAACGGACCTTGATTAAACGTTGTGATTAGGTTTAACTGTCTCTGAGGGGCACCGCCAACTTTTAAACCAGCTATATATAGATTGTAATCCTCAGGGCTATCTGGATTTGCTGCATCTGCAATATATGTGGCTGATACATTTTCTGCGTATTCCCAATTACTAAAATGACCAACTAGATCTAATCTTAGAAAAGTCAGAGCTCTGTAAGCAAAGGAATATTCTAAACCTGAATGTGTCTGGCTTAGCCCCGTGATATTAGCATAGCCATCATTGTTTGCATCGATATTATCTACACCCACTCTGATTTGTCTATCCTGCCAAACTGTATAATAATAATTAACAGATCCACGAAGGTTACCACCAAGCAAATTAAATCTAGATCCAAAATCTGCTATTGTAGCTTTTTCATTTTGATAATTTTTGGTCAGCTCTCCAGCATAATCATCAATTATTTTATCAAAAGCAGGTGTAAGAACCTGTAAACCGCCATTTGCAAAAACTGTTAAATCATCACTTAGATTATAACTAACTCCAGCTTTTAATTGATTCCCACTTGCTGATCCTGACTCTACACTTATAAAAGGATTAGTCATTCGATTTTCATATTTGAAACTTGTAGTTGTGTAACCACCCATTACAAAAGTATTTAATAATCCTGTACTGTAATCAGCCTGCATATAACCACCAGCCCAGTCCACATTATTAGTAAAATCGTAATCATATTTATCACCTAATTTATAGTATTGTTGGGTTCCGGTGTGATTTGCATTATTATCATTGAAAAAATAATCACCGCCAAGGAGATCAAAGACCTGTCTGTAATGTTCGATTGCTGCGGTTCTAACATCAACTCCAGCAGTAACATTCATATTATCATTCATGGTGTATGTAGCTTTACTCATAACACCATAGGTATAGTGGTTATTTCTACTGCCAGCTAAAATTGAGGTCGATAAATTACCTGTAAGTCCTAAAGCTGTGCCCGTAGAATCCATTCCAGCGGAAGCATTTTCCAAAATCATTGCTGTAAAATCATATCCGTTGTCGCCATATTTACCACTACCTCTTCTCTTTGATCCACCACCTTCTCCACCAACATGTATCAATGTAGTCATAATATTTAGATCATCATTGGCCTTATAATAGTGATTCAAGGTAGTGATAGGCCTAAAAAAATAATTGTGTCTAGATATCATTGCATTATCAAACTGTTGATCAGCTTCTTTAAAATTCCACCCAGAGAATGGCATCCAGTCTGCCCTGGCTGTTTTACCAAGTTTTGACGCAGCTTCAGGTGTAATAGTATTATATAGGAAATTATAGTCTTGGCCGCCTGGATATTCATCATCAGCTGTTGCAGATGCATCACCCAGCTCTTTTGCATACTCCCAATCCCAGTTCTTTACTCTAGAATTATAGAACGCATGACCATGACGCTGGGGTGAGCCCAGAGTGATAAACTCAAACCGGTTTTTATCATTCAAGGCATAAGAACCATTCAAATAATAGGATGCAGCATCAGAATAGGTTCCATCTTTATTGCCATAATTATCTGCATATCTTTTGCCAAGTGCAATCATAATACTCCCTTTACCATCCATGATTAAGCCTGTACTTGCCATAGCAGTAACTTTATTATGATTACCATTACCCAAAAGATATTTTACTTTTCCCGACGCATCTTGGCTTGGTAGAGCGCTGACAAAATTAACCGTACCACCAACATTTGGTGTAGCCAAGTTCACGGCACTTTGTCCACGCTGAAGCTGTACACTGGTGCCTACATCAGCTAAAACTGACCAATTTGAAAAATAAAGATTCCCATTTTCCATATCATTAACTGGAACACCATTTATTAAGTACGATGTATAGTTATCAGTAAAGCCTCTAACTAACATATTTTCGTCATCGTAGCCTCCACCATTCGTTTCGACGTATACATTAGGAGTTAGACTTAATGCCTGTGGAATACCTCTTGCTCCTAATCGTAAATCAAGCTCCTCAGGGTTTACATCAGTAAAGGTATAACTAGATTTTGCATCAACCCTGTTAGCAATAACATTAAGTCCGGACATTTCAATCGCAGAACTAGTTAATGCAAAATTAACTGTACCTCCAGCTGTGGCTGATGCATCCGTATACCCAATCATGGATGCTGTGATAGTTGCGCCATTGGGTACATTACTTAATGTATATCCACCATCAGCATCTGCAGCTGCACCCAGATCCGTGCCATCTACAACAACATTTGCACCAGAAAGTGCAGATCCAGTTGCAGCATCCGTAACAGTTCCAGAAACTGTCATTTGTGCAAATAGGATTGATGTGAGGGAAAAAATAAAAGTATTAGCTACGATTCGCGTATAACGATTCATTGTATTCTCCTTGGTTATCTATTTCAAGAACTGATTAGTTAGATTAGTTCTTGAGTGGGTAGAATTTCGTAATTAAAATGGGATTTTACAAAAAAAATATGTTTAATAATTCTATAATTTAAATTCTTAAAAAAGTTCCAAAGTAGAAGAGTCTTGCGTAGACCTAATACAATCAATGGTATTATTATTTGGAGAATTTACAAATGTTGAAACAGGGTTGAAAGTGAGTGGTTTTGAAAAGGGGACAAGATTTGTGATCGCCTGGTTCGATGGTGCTGTATCGCAAAAGATCCATTCATCAATTGACATGGGATTCAATATAACCGGCATGCGGTTATGGATGTGTCGAATTTCTTTTTGTGGTGATGTTGTAATAACAGTATAGGAATGCATAATTTTGCTCGTGGATGATTCCCAGGTTGTCCATAAACCCGCCATGGGCAGGAGTTTATTTTCGGGATGGAAGATATAATAAGGTTGGCTGCCATCACTTTCCCGTTTCCATTCGAAATAACCGTCGGCGATAACCACACATCTATTTTGATTGATCAAGTTTTGAAAAGATGGTTTTTCTGTGAGTGTTTCAGATCGCGCATTGATCATTTTGGGTCCAATAGATTCATCTTTAGACCAGCTTGGGATTAATCCCCATTTCATGGGTTTTACAATTCTTGATTTCCCATGACTGATAAGGATGGGAGATGTTTGAGTAGGTGCTATATTAAAACTGGGATGAAAATTGTCATCATACCATTCCTCGATAGCCAATTCTTCAATAATAGATTGCATATCTCGAGTGAGTGTTTTGCGTCCGCACATGTTCAAATCTACTGAAAAAATACTACCATTAATCTCCTAATATTAATCACCCAATTTTGCTTGGGTAGATTTTTTTATTTTCCTTTATTTTTTTCATTGTAAATCTTTGTGAACTTTGCGACTGACTAAGCAAGGTTTTAGGAACAATATGTATAAACTAGTTTTACTTCGCCATGGTGAAAGCCAATGGAATTTAGAAAATCGTTTCACTGGTTGGACCGATGTGGACCTTACCGAAAAAGGTGAATCGGAAGCACGATTATCCGGCCAACTCCTAAAAAAAGAAGGATTTATTTTTGATGTAATTCATACTTCAGTATTAAAACGTGCGATTCGTACTATGAATATTTGTTTGGATGAAATGGGCGTTGAGAATATTCCAACCTATTATAACTGGCGATTAAACGAACGCCATTATGGTGCACTGCAAGGATTGAACAAAGCTGAAACTGCTGCACAATATGGTGATGAACAGGTCCATATTTGGCGCAGGAGTTATTCTACGCCACCACCTAAATTGGAATTGGATGATAAGCGTCACCCAGGGTTTGATGAAAAGTATTCTGATTTGACACCTTCTGAATTGCCCGCATCAGAATGTTTAAAAGATACTGTGGATCGGTTTTTACCTTATTGGTTTGAATCAATAAAACCGGAAATTGAATTGGGAAAGCGAGTTCTCATTGTAGCCCACGGGAACTCATTACGTGCATTGGTCAAATATCTAGATAAAGTATCTGATGAAGAAATCTTAGGGCTCAATATTCCAACAGGTGTTCCACTTGTGTATGAATTAGATGAAAACTTAAATCCAATTAGACATCACTATTTGGGAGATCAGGAAGCAATTGCAAAAAAAGCCGCAGAAGTTGCAGCGCAGGGGAAGGCTAAATAACGTCCTAAATATTATTTAAAGATTCGGTTAAGTTCACCGGAGAGTCGTACACCGCCTTGAAGTAATCGTTGTTCCAATAATCCTTTATTATAATAGAAATATTCCCACTTCAAATTATTCCCGGAAATATCATAGCATTGATTTCGCAAATTCTTTGATTCGTTTATATAAACCATCAAAGAATCTCCTTGCCACTTTCGAATATCACCATAGTCTATATTCAATAATAAATAATTCGTGTATTCAGAATAACTCAAATTTTGGTACTGGATCAATTTGCTATCCCAAATGCTGTGAAGGTTTGTCTCTTCTCCAAACCATTTAAGCTTTTTGTCATTTCCGCCGCGATCCTTACCATTTCCAACATGAAGCGGTTGATGAAGATCACCAACCAGATGAACTAAAAATTTTAAAGCAATTTGCTTTTCTTCCTTTGATGATTTTTTATTTTTTAAAGTCACAATGAAATCATTCACTTTTTCTATGGCATTTCCTGTGTGTTTCCCCGTCTCGTACTTCTCTCCATCAGGAATCGTACACCAGTGCCAATCATAAGCATGTTTCCAATTCGGATCTGATTTGATTTCATCAGCCCAGTTACTAACTCGTGATAAATCATGGTGCCCCAGGATTTTCTTAATTTGTGTTTTGGCATTTCCTGTGAGATAAGTTTCTGCAACTTTTCCAACAATGCGATGCCCGGTATTTCCCCAAGCCATCAATGGTTGGATGGATAATAATGAGATCAATAGGAGTTGTAATAGTATTTTCATTTTAAAAGGTGTTTAATGTTGTTAAGGTTTCCATCAATATTTTTACTTGGATCAATACCAAGAATATGTGCTATCATAGGGTAAATATTAACATTCTCAAATGGTTCAGTTACAATATCTTTTTTAAATGCAGGGCCTTGAGCAATAAAAAGGGCATGCATACTTTTTAATTGATTATCATAGCCATGGGTTCCTCCAGTAGGGATATATTCTCCGGCAGTTGATGAACTGCTTATGGCCTGATTTTGGATATACCATCCTTCATCAGCGACTATCAATGCATCTTTAATACGATGATGATTTTTGAAATGATACCGATTAGGAATATCACTTTTTAAGTAAACTGAAATATGCTCAGCTTTTTTTAATTGGTCTACTGCCGGTTCTATAATGTTTTTTTTCTTACTGTACAAAAATGCATAAGGTCCGGATCCTTCCTGGATGATTTGGCTCATATCGGTATACGCCGAAAGATCAACGGTTCTTTCAGAACTGATTTCTGCCATTCCATGGTCTGCTACCGCAATAATATTCAAATTATTTGAGATTGGTAACTGCTCTAGTTTTGAGATCAGATCACCAAATAAAGAATCTAAATGTGATACCACTGCCTCGGTTTCTTGACTTCTAGGTCCAGTCTCATGTCCAGTCCAATCCGGTTCATGAAAATACAAAGAACAGAATCGTGGTCTTTCCTTTAATGGGAGCGAAAACCACGATACAATAGAATCAATCCTCGCTTCAAACGGGAAATTATGTTCATACTTTTTCCATTTACTTGAATAGATTCCACCGATGGGTGCTTCCGTTCCCACCCAAAAGTAGGATGCTGTCTTTAGACCTTGTTTTTCAGCGGTGACCCAAATG
>JABHKE010000165.1 GCA_018692355.1 Fidelibacterota bacterium | reverse complement strand
TATAGTTTACGAACTGCTGATTATCGTTATACAGAATGGAGATTATCAGATGGGAAGATCGATTCTATTGAACTATACGATCATAGGAAAGATGCCATTGAGCGTATAAATATTGCTTACAAAAAGGAGAATGAATCCCTTATTAAGGAATTATCCCAAAGATTAAATGTGGGCTGGAAAGCGGCATTACCTGAAGGTGTAGAAAATAATTCAAACAATCTTGTTGCACCACCTCATGTTAGTTATGTAAATGAGAAGAATCGGACAAAACCGAGTGAAGAGGAAACCTTAACGTTTACCACTGGAGGTTTGAATGATAATTGGAAACAAGCAGTGGGTTATCAATTATCCGTAAAGAACGAATTGCTTTACATTGATATAGAACACCTCGCTCATTATTGGCAAAAAGTTAACATCAACGGATTAAATGTTAGAGCGCATAAGAATTCACAACTGATATTGAATTATATGACAATGGATAGTACCCCGATATCATTTGGTTATATAGCTATTTCAAATGATAATTGGTCGGAATGGTTACAAATAGAATTACCTGCTACAAATGGAGAAATAAAAGAGCTGTCTGTTGACTTATCTGAAGCAATGGAGCAATATCAAAAAGAGTACGAGACGATGGAATATATCACTCAATTTGTTTTTTGTGTCAATCCGCAGGAAGCGTATAAAGGCTCTCTGGTTTTGGAATCATTAACCTTTAAGTAATGCTTTCTTGAATTTGATAAATCTCAACAATCATATCAGTATGAAACAACCATTTTACTATTTGATTATTGGACTGATTGGTATTTTTTCTGCTAGCGCACAAACGCTAAATGAACGCTCTCCCAATATTCTCGTGATAACCGTTGACGATTTGGGTTGGGCTGACCTGGGGTGTTATGGTGCCGACTTGCATGAAACCCCAAATATTGATGCTTTCGCTGCTACCGCTCAAAAATTCACTAATGCTTATGCCGCCGCAGCTATCTGCACACCGACACGGGCAGCTCTTCTTACAGGAAAATCTCCTGCAAAACTCAACATGACCATCTGGCGAGAGGCAGCCATTAATAACCAATTTACTCGAAAATTGATTCCTCCTGATGTATCTGCTAATCTGCCAGTGAATGAAGTAACAATTGCAGATGCATTGAAGGCAGAAGGTTATGTGACCGCTCACCTGGGGAAATGGCACGTAGGGGATGGAGAACACTTCCCAGAAACGCAGGGCTTTGACATCAATGTAGGAGCAACCGTCTGGGGTGCTCCTCCTACTTTCTTCTATCCTTATCGTGGGGAGATTTACCGCTCCTACCGTTTTGTACCTGGGTTAGAAAGAAATGTAAATGGGAAGTATGACCTAAACCGGGAGGGCGAATATCTTACCGATAGACTAACTGATGAAGCTATTTCCATTATGGAGCGATTTAAGGAGGAACCATTTTTTATCAACCTTTCCTATTATACGGTTCATACCCCTATTGAAGGTAAAAAAGAATTAGTGGAATACTACCAAAAGAAGTTGGCATCCGGTATGTCTCACCAGAATGCTATTTATGCGGCGATGGTGCATAGTCTGGATGAAAATATCGGGAGATTGATGGCCAAATTGGATGAACTCAAGCTTACTGATCACACAGTTGTGGTTTTCACCTCGGATAATGGTGGATTTATTAATGAATGGGATGGGCAGAGGGTAACTGACAACGCTCCTCTCCGTTCGGGCAAAGGTGCTTTATATGAAGGGGGAATTCGCGTTCCGACTATCATCCGTTGGCCGGATATAACAATTCCAAACACAACATCTGATTACCCGATTACTACTCAGGATTTTTACCCAACACTATTGGAAATGGTAAATCTGAAATGGGATTCCAGTCAGGTTGCAGCATTCGATGGAATAAGCTTAATACCCGTTTTGAAAGATCCCCAGGCTGAATTGAAGCAACGAGCGCTTTATTGGCACTATCCGCATTATTATCATACCACCAAGCCCGTGAGCGCTATCCGCCAGGGTGATTGGAAATTACTGGAATTTTTAGAGGATAATCATGTAGAGTTATACAATCTCAAAGAGGATGTAGGAGAAAAGAATAACATGAAAAAAGCGAATCCTGAAAAAGCGAAAGAGCTTTTACACTTATTAACCGAGTGGCGTCAACAAGTGGATGCCTCTATGCCTCGCCTCAACCCGGAATACTCGAAATAAAAAGTGATGAGAACCTCAATAAAAGATTCAATTATCATTTGTGTAGTTTTGGTAATGATCATCCATGGCTGCACAAAACATTCTTCCCAAGGATCCCAAACTATTCATTATGGAGAAATGAAACTTATTCCAGGGAGCACATTTGAAATGGGAGGCAATGATCCACAGGCTAGTGCCGATGAATTTCCACGCCATATGGTAACGGTAGACAGTTTTTACATGGATATACATGAAGTGACAAATGGCCAGTTCCTTAAATTTGTAGCAAGCACAAACTATGTAACCATCGCTGAAAAAAATATCAACTGGGAAGAAATGAAAATTAATCTACCGGCAGGTACGCCAAAACCGGCTGAAAATATTTTGCAGGCAGGGTCTGTAGTATTTAGAGCCACCAATGGTCCGGTTTCACTTAATGATGAAACGCAATGGTGGGCATGGACGATTAGCGCCAATTGGAAGCATCCTGCAGGTCCTGGGAGCAGTATTGAGAATTTAATGGACCACCCAGTAGTCCATGTAGCCTGGGATGATGCTGTGGCCTATGCCCAGTGGGTGGGGAAACGGTTGCCGACAGAAGCAGAGTGGGAGTGGGCTGCCCGGGGGGCGTTGGATAATCCAATCTATCCATGGGGCAATGTTTCTGCTGAACAATCCTCAGCCAAAGCCAATTTCTGGCAGGGAATGTTTCCTTACAAAAACACGGTTCAGGATGGATTTTATGGTACCGCACCTGTAATGTCTTATAAGTCCAATGGTTACGGTCTCTATGATATGGCAGGAAACGTGTGGGAATGGTGTAACGATTTATACCATTATGAATCCTACACCATGGATGCCGTTAAGGAGATATGTATCAACCCCACGGGTCCTGACAGATCATTGGATCCGAATGAACCCCATATGCCCAAACGTGTTATGCGGGGTGGGTCTTATTTATGCAACGATAGCTACTGTAGCGGATACCGTGTTTCAAGACGGATGCGCTCCAGCCAGGATACCGGCCTTAGTCATACCGGATTTCGATGTGTAAAATCTATCAGGTAAAATAAAAAATCAATTAAAACGATGAGATGATGGCATGGCACCGATGCATTCGGCAGGAATGTGGGTGCAGGAATGTACTTTTATTCTATACAGGCTGGAGATTTCAGGCAGGTTAAGAAGATGGTGCTGCTAAAATAAAACTTACAACAAAAGTGATGTTATGTAGCGACTTTATCCCAAAACCGCCACCTATTATAGTGAATTCTATAAGTAATATGGCGGATATTTACACTGTATCAAAGCTGCTTGGCCATGCTTCAGTTAAAACAACTGAAAAATATTATGTGGATTTAGTTGATGATAACTATAAGTCAGCATTGAATGGATTGGATAAAATAATCTGATTATCTACATTACTTTAACGGTAAAAAGGAAGCTCCTTAATCAGGGGCTTTTTTTATTATAAAAATGGTTATTTAATATTGAATAAATGAAAAACGAAGACTGGTATACGACAGGTGGTTACT
>JABHKE010000129.1 GCA_018692355.1 Fidelibacterota bacterium | reverse complement strand
TGCAGTTTTAGATGGAGAATGGGAACTCATCAGAAAAAATGATAATCCTAAAGGAAGTTTTACTTATATCTTTCAAAAAATTGAGAATAATTGGCTCATTATAAGTGATTATACTACTGATGAATATTATCCTTAATAAAATTTATATTATTAACCGCACTACACAATTGCACCAAGCCCAACATTCGTGGGGTTTTTGTTTGTGGGATCATGGGTAGATTTGTCTAAATGAGAATTGAGCCTTATCAATCAAAATATTTCGAAGATTGTATAAAGATTATACAAAGTAACACTCCAAAATATATCGATTACAGTGAACATTCAGATTATGAAGACTATTTATCCAGAAATGAAAAGATATATTTTGTTATATTCAAAAAATCTGATATTGTTGCTTGTGGGGGATATGGTGTAAATAATTCAGGAACAAAAGTAGGTTTATCTTGGGGACTGGTACAAAGTAAATATCATAATAAAGGTTATGGTTCAGAACTCCTAAGGTATCGGCTTTCACATATTCAAAGCAATTACCCAGGTATTGATATTTATTTAGGCACTAGTCAAAAAACATATAAGTTTTATGAAAAGTTTGGTTTTATTGTTGAAAAAGTCACTCCAAATGGATACGGAGCTGAATTAGACCAATATGATATGGTATTGAAAACAATTTCGGAAAATTAATCAACAAGCCCCGGTCACCTGATGTTTTTTTGTTTGTGGTCGTAGTGCTAGATTTAGATATGGAAAAAGATAAGAATCCAGAGGAAGTAACAATCGAAATTGGTACAAATGGGCAAGAAGCCTACAAAACATTAGTGGAGTGGGTCAAAACAGTGCCAAAAACGATTAATGAATTAAAAAAGAATGGCACTGAAGAAGATTTAAAAACATATCAAATGCAGATTAAAATGGTACTCGATAAACTAAAACAGATTGAGCTAAAATTAGATAATGATTAACCTTATTAATACATAACGATATATAAACAATGCTTCAGACTATTATTAAACTTTTCATATCATCAGGTATCATTGTTATTGTTTCAGAGATTGCAAAAAAAAATACGTTTCTGGGAGGTTTGATTGTGTCGATCCCTCTTATTTCGATACTGTCTATGATCTGGCTATATATGGATACAAAAAATATTGAAAATGTAATTTCTCTCTCCAATAGTATTCTCTGGATGGTGATTCCTTCTCTTGCATTGTTTATTGTCTTTCCAGTCCTTTTAAAAGCAGGCGTCAATTTTTATATGGGCATGGGTCTCTCTATCTTGATTACCATGGTTTGTTACGGCCTTACAATATTTATTTTAGCTCGATTGGGAATTGAACTTTAATGATTACCAATAATAACGAGAATCTCCAATAAATGACACATTCCAGTCCTACAACCATGGGTTTTTTTATTTGTACTAGGATGGCTATCTTTGATTAACTGAAAAGGTTTGTTATGAAAACTCTTACAAATTTATTTATTCGTTCACTTCTTTTGACAGTCGTTACATCTGCTCAATGGTCTTCTGATCCTGCATCTCCACAATTATTAGGCAGTGGTGTCCAGGCACAAGTAAAGGCTACATCTGATGGAGGTGTATATGTTGCCTGGCTTACTGACATGGGTGGTTATCATGTGTATCTACAACGATTTGATGCAACAGGAGTAGCACAATTTGATGATGGTGGCTTGCTAGTCAGTGATAATAACAATGATTCATGGATTGCCGTTTTTCATATGAATCTTGCTGTGGATAGTGATAATAATGCCATTATCACAGTTTTAGATACGCGGGCAGGCCCATGGAATGTATATGCCTACAAAATTGCACCTGATGGCTCTATGTTATGGGGAGATGATGGAGTATCAGTTTCGAATTCCAGCCAGACAAATTATTCTCCTCGATTAGCTGTCTTACCAGATAATAGTGTTGTGGTTGCATGGTCTCCTAATTCAGCTACTGTTGAAATTCAAAGAATTTCATCTGATGGTGGTTTAATGTGGGGTGATGGAATTCTTATTGAAGATAATATTGAATCTCTCATGTCCCCTCAACCAATTGTTAATTCAAATGGCGATGCATTAGTTCAATGGATTGGACAGTCGGGACCAGTGTGGGCTGCTGATAGCAAAATATATTTGCAGAAGTATGATCTTGATGGAAATGCTCAGTGGGACAATCCAACGGTGGCAGTGGGTCCGGTTGTATTTCCTATGGGAAATTGGTTACAAGGAATAATTGCAGATGATACCGGTGGAAGTTTTTCGGCCTGGACGCAGTTTTCCGGGGGTGTACAGAATGCGGTTTTCCAGCACATTACGGGAGAAGGTGCAATTGCATGGACAGGTGGAGTGGATCTATCGACAAACTCCAGCAATCTCCGTATGTCTCCCATGCTTTCTGTAGCCGAAGAGACACAGGAACTTATGGCAGTCTGGAAGGAATCCAATGGGAGCCAATCCCAGCGCGGAATATTTGCACAAAGGCTGGATAGCAGCGGGAATCAGCTCTGGGGATCTAATGGAGTCACAATGGTAGCCCTGAATAGTAGTTACGACTACCTTGACCTGTCTATGGCTGGCTTTGGTGAAGAATTGATCTCAGCTTACATACAGCAAAGTGCCAATATGAACGGTGATATTTATGCTAACAGGCTGGATGCAGAAGGGAATTTGGTCTGGACAGGCCAGACGGTAACGGTGACCAATTCAGGTACGGCTAAATCAGACATGATGGTCGGAAAAGGGCCTAACTGCCTTTTCATTGCATGGACGGAGAATGGGTCTGTTTATGCTCATTGTCTTCGTGAAGATGGAACTCTGGGTGCACCGGATGTAAGTTCTTCAGATTGTATTGCAGATGATGGTACGGAAGGCGTTGAATTTTGGGGTGAATGCTTCTCTATTGAGAATACTACTGAGCTTGGTTTTCCTTTAGTACCGGATACAGCAACTACTTTTCCTGAAGAATTATTTAGTTTAATTAATCTCAGTAGTCTTTCAATATGGGCAAATATCACCGAACCCATTCCTACCAGTATAGCAAACTTGACAAATTTAGTAACTTTAGAAATCGTGGGCATAGAATCAGAAGGTGCTATTCCATCAGAAATTGGGAATCTGACCAATTTGACTACTTTAATTTTAAGAGAGAATGAACATACGGGCTTTATCCCAACAGAAATAGGTAATTTGACTAATCTAATTTCTCTTGATTTAAGCTCTAATCAGTTGACTGGCGAAATTCCACCTGAACTTTTTAGCTTAGTAAATCTAAGTGGATATATTTCTCCTACAATGGTTGGGTCTATATTGATTCATGGATTGAATTTATCGGATAATTTACTGAGTGGAGAAATCTCATCTGAGATAGGCAATTTAATTAATTTAATTTCAATTGATTTTTCACAAAACCAATTTATTGGGGGAATGCCATCCGAAATTTTCAACTTGATTAATTTAGAATCTTTAAATTTGAGCGATAATCAATTAACTGGAGAAATTTCATCTGAAATTAGTAACTTAATAAATTTGAGTGGAATTGTAACTACCGGGCATATGTCCATAACAACATACCCTGCATTGGATTTATCTGAAAATCAGTTCTCAGGTCTAATTCCAGAAAGTTTATGTAGCTTACCTATTGAATGGGATTATAATTCATTTGGTGAATCTGAATTTTCAATCGATGAAAATCAGTTTTGTCCCCCATATCCATCCTGTATTGAAGATTATGTGGGAGAGCAGGATACGAGTAATTGTGAACAAGGATGGGATTGTATTGCTGATGATGGCACGGAAGGCGTTGAATTATGGGGCGAATGTTATTCAATTGAAAATACCGATAGTTTAGATTTGAACAATAGTGGTCTTACAGGAGAAATTCCCTCTGAAATTGGAAACCTAATCAACCTCACCTTTTTAGAATTATCCCAAAATCAATTGACTGGTACAATTCCTACAGAGATTGGTAATCTTATAAATTTGAAATGGTTATCTCTATGGGAAAATCAACTGATAGGCAATATTCCCGAAGGTATATGGGATTTAGTTTTATTGGAGAATCTTGACCTTGAAGTAAATCAACTAACGGGTTCAATCTCCCCTACGATAGGTAATTTAACAAATCTGGTTAGTTTGTTTTTATCTTCTAACCAACTCACAGGGGAAATTCCACCAGAGATTGGTAATTTGACAAATCTGTCTTGGTTGATATTCTCTCATAACCAACTCACAGGGGAAGTACCATCTGAGATATGGAATCTTACCAATCTGCATGCATTGTATTTATCCAATAATCAATTCACAGGTTCTATCCCACCAGAAATAGGTAACCTAACATATGTTGAAAGAGTAGTAATGAATTCAAACGAGTTAACTGGTCCCATTCCGTCTGAGATAGGTAATCTGACAAATCTAAATAGATTAAAACTACATTCAAACGAGTTAACTGGTCCCATTCCAGAAACAATCTGTAATCTATCCAATCTAACTTGGTCTCTGGAGGATAGTTTATACTCAGTTTCTACTTTATTTGACAACCAACTCTGTCCACCATATCCTTCTTGTATTGAAGATTATGTGGGAGAGCAAGATATCACTAACTGTGAGCAAGTATCCATAATTGATGAGACTCTCCCAATCACATATAACCTTTACAATGCATATCCTAACCCATTTAACCCAGTCACAACACTCCAGTATGACTTGCCAGAAGATGCTATGGTTAATATCGCTATATACGATATGATGGGTAGAGTAGTGAGCAATCTGGTGAGCAGTCAGCAAAACGCAGGTTACAAATCAGTCCAATGGAATGCTACAAATAATCAAGGACAGCCAGTAGCAGCAGGTGTTTACCTTTATAGTATTGAAGCAGGAGAGTTCAGGCACACAAAGAAGATGGTACTGTTAAAATAGATTTACCCTTTCTACAACATCAAGCCCCACATTCGTGGGGTTTTTTGTTTGT
>JABHKE010000163.1 GCA_018692355.1 Fidelibacterota bacterium | reverse complement strand
TGTAACCTACATGCTAGATGGCAGTACACAACCGAGATTCGGATTTAAAAAAAATGAATATATTATTGATGTAATTCGTGCAGCCATTTGGGCAAAAGAAACCCATGCCGATCTCAGTTTTCTAGAGATACCTTCTACCTTAAAAAAAGCATTGGAGAATTGGGATATAAACTTTCTAAAATTGAAAAATTTAGATGCTTCTTTGCCTGAGATGAATATTCAATCTCATTCTGGTGGTGGAAAATCCATCGCTGTTTTGGAAGAGGAAGTTCAATTGTTTTCACCCATTCCAAATCCCCAATCTTTCCGGGATTTTTATGCTTTTGAACAACACGTTCGCGCCGCACGGAAACTCCGGGGAGTAGATATGCATCCGGACTGGTTCAAAATTGCCATTTTCTATTTCTCAAATCCTGCCGCACTTTACGGACACGGCGAAGACATCCCTTATCCTCGTGGAACCGCCGAACTCGATTATGAATTGGAATTTGCTATCATTATCGCCAATGGCGGTTCTGATATTTCACAAGAAGATGCAGATCAATATATCGCCGGATACACCATTTGCAATGATTGGTCTGCCCGGGATCTACAGAGAGAAGAAATGGCCATGAGTCTGGGACCTGCAAAAGGTAAAGATTTTGCATCAAGTTTCGGACCCTATATGGTCACGCCAGACGAATTGAAAGATGCCTGGGATAATGATGGGAAGCTTCATCTCCGTATGACCTGTCATGTAAATGGCAAACTCATTTCTGATGGAAATACCAACGACCTTTACCATCCATTTACAAAAATGATTGAACGGGCTTCCATGAATGCGAAATTGCTTCCCGGCGATATTTTAGGTTCCGGAACAGTAGGAACTGGCTGCATCCTTGAACTTCGTCCTGAGAATACCGGTGGCTGGATTAAAAAAGGTGACGTAGTTCGGATGGAAGTTGAACGATTGGGTGTTCTCGAGAATAAGATTGTCTAAATCAATGAACAACAATGAAGTCTCTGAATTTTATCGCGGGATAAAAGCATTTAATCAAAAGGATTATCCAAAAGCACATCATATTTGGGAACATAGTTGGATGCGTTTAGGTAAATCTGGAGATCGCGCCTATCTCAAACCATTTATCATGTTATCTGCATCATATCAGAATTACGAACAAGGTAAAGTTTCGGGTGGTGATTTCTTATTTAAACGTGCATTAGAACGCCTAAAAGAGAATCAAGACTTTTTGGCTAATTTCACTGATGTAAATTCACTCATTAATCAAATACAAATAATAATTACTAAATATGACAAGTTAGATCGATTCAATAATATTCAAATAATTGGAGAAAAAATCAAGTAATGCCCTTTTACCAAAAACGGGGAGAAATCCCAACTAAACGTCATACCCAATTCCGGGACGATACCAGCAACCTTTACTGGGAAGAACTCATCAGCCGGAAAGGGTTTAGTCACATGTACACCAATGTGTACCACGTTCATCCGCCCACCTCCGTGGAAGCGGTAGGCGAATTGAAAAAATATAATCTTAAAGCCGTTGACCAGACACATCGTCATCATCATATCCGTACTGCTAATGTGGAGTCTGATGGAGATGCCATTTCATCCCGGATTCCACTTTTCTTTAATTCTGATGTGGTTATTTCTAAAGCACATGTAAAAGAATCCATGAAATCATTGTACCGAAATGGAAACGCAGATGAAGTCCTTTTTATTCACACCGGTTCAGGAATATTTAAATCCAATTTCGGGAATATGACGTTAACGGCGGGTGACTATCTTGTAATTCCCCGGGGTGTTATTTGGCAAATTGACGTTAAAGAAGATATGAGAATCCTTGTAACTGAATCTTCATCTCCCATCGAAACACCCACACGATATCGAAATAAATTCGGCCAGCTCCTGGAGCATTCACCTTTCTCCGAGCGAGATATTCGCACTCCGGACTTTGTGGAACCTGTAGATGATTCACCCATGGATGTGGAAGTAAAACTCCGCCATGGAATTCAAACGTATGGATATCAGCATCATCCATTTGATATTGTTGGGTGGGACGGTTACTACTTTCCTTATATTTTCAACATTAATAATTTTATGCCCATCACTGGCAAAATCCATCAACCGCCACCGGTCCATCAAACATTCCAGGCAAATGGATTTGTAATTTGCTCTTTTGTGCCAAGACCCTTTGATTATCAT
>JABHKE010000162.1 GCA_018692355.1 Fidelibacterota bacterium | reverse complement strand
TCTAATGTTAAGATGATCGTTTTTTGGAATAAAATCACCATTCAAAGTAAAATAAATCGATTCATTAAATATAATTGGACAGGTTTGAATAAAAATATCATCCATCATTAGGTCAACAGAGGTCCAATGATCCGGAATAATTACCTTGAATAATGGTTCGTTCTCATTTTGATATCCACTTAGGTTCACATATTCATCGCCAGAAAGAAGAAATATTTCAGATGAACTGATTTGATTAGAGTGAAAAATGTAAAGTTCCAATTCTTTTTTATTTTCTTCAGTAATATTATAGCCTAGGATTCGAATTGGCGCGGTTGTTTCTAACATTTCAATTGACTTATAATAATCTGAATATAAGAGATCCCATTGGTCTGTAATCAGGGAAGCAGCATTTTGAATTTCTTTTGCCCAATTGGCAGGATTTATTAATAGATGATTACGATAAATGGACTCCTGCGCTAAAACTAAATCTACCCATACTAAGTTCTGGATGATATCATCAATGATTTGAAGAGAATAATCTGCCATTTTAAGGTGTTCGATGGGATAATTTTCAAACCAGGTATATTCAATTTTTTTTGTCAATTTTAACAAATCAATAATTGACCTGTAATCCCCATTTGAGCCATTATCTAATGCTTGCTTATAGATCTGAGATATTACCAAATCCTGAGATGTCCTAATTGTAGGATCAAATGCCATAGAGTCTTCAACAGTCAAGCAAGTACCAAATGCTGGCGTTTTAAAATCACTTGTAAAAATAGTCCCAAAGGTATCTTTTACTTCAATTTTATAAAAATATCTGGCATTCGACTCACATCGAAGATCGAGATAATTATTGTGCTCTGGAGTCAATTCTGTTAATAATTCAAAATTGGATTGACCGGATTCCTGAACGAAAATCCGAATTTGATTTGCCAGAATCGAATCAGGGTCGGACCATTCAATCATTAGAGATCCCTGACCATCAAAAATAGAAACATCGACGGGGAAATCGTTCAATTTGATTGTTTGAGAGTGTATAGTCCCAAGAATACAAAAGACAACAAGGGCTTTCAGTGAGATAAATTTGATTATGCTTTTCAATGTGAAATCTCTCAGGAGAGGCACAATTTCGAGGAATTATTTCACGGAGGCAAGGTATTCCTCTACTAATGGCAAAATTATTTTAGGTAAGTTACCTTTTGAAATTGGGATTGACCCTTTAGAATAGAACGGATGACATAAATTCCATTTGGAATATTTTCAGGAGACCATATCATTTTTTGATTGGGTTGAAATACTGTTCCTGTGTAAACATTTGTGATAGATTTACCAGTTAAGGAAAATATATCCACCGTTAAGTATTCTCCTACTGCCCCAGAAACCTCAATTGTCAAGGATGGATTAAAAGGATTTGGGTAAGCATTTGTTACATGGAATTCACTTGGTAAATCATCTGGTTTATCGATTGCAACCGTGGCTTCATATTCTACGGCACCTGCAGCATTCATGATTCCATATCCATAAGAATTATCTGGATTGCTCGATTGTGATGCTGTCATCATGACTGCTTCACGAACCTCCATAGCTGACCAATCCGGTTTCGCTTGACGAATCAAAGCAACTGCACCCCCAACCAGCGGACATGCCAATGATGTACCGCTCATTTGAGAATATGTAGTGGTTGAATTTGGATTAATGCACCAAGTGTCAGATCCTCGGGCACAAACTTCTGGTTTAATCCTTCCGTCAAATGTGGGCCCGTGAGAACTAAAACTCGCAATTAAACCATTTTCTCGAACAGCACCAACAGAGATTACTGAATCGGCATCTGCAGGGGCAATAATATAATACCAGCTTTGATCATTCCCTTCATTCCCAGCAGATGTAACACAAACCATCCCTAACCCAACAGCAATATCTATCCCAATAGTGGTAACTGCCGTATTTCCATCCATATCTTCATAGGTATACCAGTCTAAATAACCTAAAGATGTAGAAACCACATCAGCGCCATTGGCTTCGCCCCATTCTAAACCTGCAATATAATTATCTTCTTCCTGTTGAACTTCTTGTGTTACATCTTCTGTTTTGGCTAGGAGAAATTCCGCATCAAAAGCAACACCAATCAATTCTCCTGGTGCGTAAGCTGCAATTGTAGATAAAACGGCGGTGCCATGATGATCCTGACTATTGCTAGTCTCGGCCGATGTTTCATTTGCTGTTTCGTTGTCGTTGTTAATCACATCCCATTGGGCAATCACATTTATATTGGCTAAAGCATTGTGTGTCAGGTCAAATCCAGTATCCATGACTAAAATAATAACACCTTCTCCAGTATAACCTACATTATGCAATTCGTGGACATTGATCTGCTCAATCTGAGCCAGGGAATTCCCATAATCAAAATCACGTGAATTGGAGAGAGAATTATCAGCATATTCAATTTTTGTTTTTTTATAACCAATCACCGGTTCAATTTTTTTTACACTTTTGAGTTTAGCTATTTTTTCGATATCAGATATTTTGCACATCACAGATACAGCATTGAGCCAGCGACTTTCATTTTCAATAGTAATACCCAATTCTAATATATTATTAATATAGATTTGGGAAACTTCCAAATCATACCAAAGATGGTTCGATTGCACATCACTTTTTGCTCTACGATCTATTGCCTTTTGGGAAATATGACACATTTCAGATCCGGCTTTATCATAAAAATAGATCCAAGCCCGATAAAAATTGTCTCGTTTCCCAAAAGTTATTAATTCTGAATTGAATTTTTCTCCAAAAACAATAGTGATTGATAGAAGTATTAGAATTTTTTTCATTTTATTAAAATTTAAGAATGATGTTTATTAGAAGTAAAATATCGACGGTGTCAATGTCACCGCTTCCATTTATATCACAGAATAATAGTTGTAAATCAGCGGGATTTTCTTCTGAAATAATGAGATCAGCCATACCAAATACATCCATAACATTGACAGAATGATCCAAATTAAAATCCCCAATTTGGAATGCTGGCATCCCTAGTATTGAAAAATCGTCAACAATGAATCCATCTTCCTCTACAGCATTATCAGATGTCTGTATGAATCGAAAACCATAAATAATCGCATCTCCTAATTGATCCAATTGAATTCTTTCTTCAACCCATACTTCTTGTGTTCCATCATAACCATGTTCGCCTGCTGGTTGCGCCAGTTGGCCTGAGCCCGGTTCAGTATATAATCCTTCCAGACTGACCCAGCCATCTCCTTCTACATCTGCCTGAAGTCGAACAAAATCATAGTTGGATTCAATTTCCCATTTTGCAATGAATTCCACTACAGAACTAGAATATAAAGAAAGGTCTAAATTAATTTCAAATTCTGCAAAAGATTCTTGTGCTTCATCATAATTACCATTCGGACTATCCGACAATGCATTACTTCCTGTTCCAGCTTCATCGGTCAAACCCCAATCACCTGTTACATACCAATTTACAAGTCCATTCTCAAATCCGTCCAAGAATAATGTTTCAGGTTGTCCCACTAAAAACTGAACCGTGTCCTGCCTTGGATAACTAGATTCATTTTCAATGGAAAAAATAACACCGGCGAATGTACCATTTGGTGTTTCAGAAGAGACTAGAATATCGAATGAAAATTCTTCTGAATCCCGAGCATCTAATCCGCTTAAGGTAACAGAATTATTACTAAGAATTGTCCATTCATTCATAGGTGAAAAATTAATTTGAATTTCATCATTCAAATCTGTCAATCCACGGTTTTTGATTTCCATTTCTATTGCCAATTCATCACCAGGGTTCACTTCTTCCAGTGATAGGTTTGAGTGTTGGAGTACTAAATCGGGGCCTGCTACAAAGGCAAATACTTTATTGGAATGTACCTGATCTTCACAAAGAGGTAGAACATCATTCTCAGATGGCCAAAATCCTTGAGTGTAAGAGCCAACTTCCGGTGTAAAAGTTACTAACCCCTGGTCACCATAGGTCCAGTCAACAGCATCTCCATTTACAGTATATCCAATGAGTTCATACCCAGTCCCAACAGGATACCCATTGTACCTTGCCATTTCATTCCCAATTTCACGATGGGTTGTTAAGTCAGGTTCATCGGGTAAGGTCGCATTGCCATATGCATGGATATAAACATTAGAATAAGTATGATAGTGGATGACATTCATAAATTCTCTATCTGTAATAAAATCCCTGACTACCTGAGTTTCAGGCTCTGAAAACGCTGATTCTCCTCTATACGTTGTTGCGCATGGATCTGGAGACGATCCAGTATTATTTGCACCCCATCCGAACCCATAATTTCTATTTAGATCTACTCCCCGATTGGTACCGTCGCCGCAATTGGTATTTAATCGATTTTTCCGGTGCATGCCACCGCCATTGGGTTGAATGGATTCATTATAGACGTATCCATCAGGGTTTACGACCGGCAAGAACCAAATTTCACGTTCGTTCACAAGATACGTTAATTCAGGATCAGTTCCATACTCTTCTGCTAGAAGTTGAACAAAATAAATTAAATTCATCATGCTCAGAGGCTCGCGAGCATGTGTCAATGCTGTAAACAAGACTTCAGGCTCTTCTTCATCTTCTTCAGGCATGTCAGATACTTTAAATGCCCAAATATCGCGCCCTTCAACAGATTCCCCCAGAATAATTCGTTCAGAAATTATATTGGGGTATTCTTCCTGTAGTTCATCAAAGCGACTATTCAATTCATCCCAAGTGTAGTTCCCTTGCATGGATCCCAAAGAAAAATCCCGGGAGTTATCAGGGATATTTCTGGATAAATAATGTTCAGTAAGGTCAGGTATTAATATATCAATATCCAAACCTAATGAGATCAACTCAATCGTTTGATCTTGGGACGCAGTAACATCAATATAAATACCTTTTTTCCCTGATACATGATCCAAAGGAATTCCAGTTTGAGCGATAATTTTGATAATTTCAGGTGTTGAATTAAAAACTCGAATAGATTGATATACATCATTCCCAAAAATGAAATGGATCAAAAAGATTGATCTCAAGAGAAATCCGATGATTTTTTTCATAAAATTTATACGGTTTTTCTTATCCAATCGGTAGTCACCGATTTTGGGCGGGTAATTGGAATACCCAAGGCTCGTTCCCAAACCATTTGGGAAATCATTCCCATAGTTCGTGAAATACTGAACAAGACTGTATAAAAATTGAACTCCCTTAATCCATAATAATATAGTAATGATCCTGAAGCCGCATCTACGTTCGGCCAAGGATTTTTTGCTTTACCCTGCTCCTGTAACACATCCGGGACCACATTAAATAGACGATCTACGATTGAAAATACATCATCATCCTTGATATGTTCCTGGCCAAATTTAATGAAGGCAGTAAACCTAGGATCGGGGCAACGCAACACAGCATGTCCGTAACCGGGTATGACACGTCCGTTATTCAGCCGTTCCCAGCAATATTCTTTTAATTCTTCTTCTGATGGGACACCCCCAAATTCATCTCGTACACTTAAAACAAACTTGAGACATTCTTGATTTGCTAACCCATGAAGTGGACCTGCCATCCCGTTAAGTCCCGCTGTTACAGCATAATAAGGATCAGATAAAGCAGAAGCAACGGTGTGGGATGCAAAAGCGCTCACATTCCCTCCTTCGTGATCGCAATGAAGCATGAAATACAACTGCATCAGTTTATGGAAATCCCCTGTATCATCCGGTAAACCAATCATGTGGACAAAATTGCCTGCCCAATCCTTAGTAGAATCAGGAGTAATTCGATCTCCTTTTTTGAAACGCATTCGGTAAATACCCGCTCCCAAAGTGGGGAGTTTTGCCAATAACCGAATCCCGTCTTCAAGAATGGCTTCCCAAAATTCTGTTTTGGGCATGCCATCGTCATACTTTTTCCGGAATACACTTTCGTTCTGCATAGCGAGGATCCCAGTATTAAATAGTGTCATAGGGTGAGCATCATCCGGCATTTCGCTTAATACCCTCCAAACATAATCTGGTACTTCAAGATGAGATGAAAAATCTT
>JABHKE010000133.1 GCA_018692355.1 Fidelibacterota bacterium | reverse complement strand
GGCAAGGACAGAGCACTAAGAAAAATTGTTTTAGACGAATAGTTGACTTCTCTCCATAATCCTAACTAACATTAGGGAACTCTCGTCAGTAAGAGACGTTGTTTTTAATGCTATGAGACTTCTTTTTACAATTACATTATGTCTATCGACGCTTCTGAATGCCCAATCTTTTGGGCAGAATAAGGTTCAGTATAGGGACTTTGACTGGAACTTTATCCAGACGCCCCATTTTGACATTTATTATTATGGCGGAGAAAAAGACTTAGCAGAATTCACCGCTGATGTTGCGGAAGAATCTTATGAGCAAGTTTCACTTCATTTGCGCTGGGATTTGAAACGGCGAGTATCCATCATGGTCTATAACTCCCATAATGATTTTCAGCAAACCAATGTGGTGGACACGTACATGCGTGAAGGGATTGGTGGCGTTACAGAACTTTTCAAGAACCGTGTCGTTTTTCCATTTGACGGGAACTATGAACAATTTCGCCATGTGATTCACCACGAGTTGGTGCATGCCATCATTAATGATATGGTCTATGGCGGCAGTATGCAGCACGTGATTTCAAGCCGAACCAAGATTCGTGTCCCCATTTGGTCCAACGAAGGTCTCGCAGAATATTTGAGTTCCAACTGGGATACAAAAGCGGATATGGTTTTACGGGATATTGCCATCCATGAACGTATGCCATCTGTTAAAGAATTGAATTATTTCATGGCCTATAAAGGAGGGCAATCCTTGTGGCGATTTATTGCTGGAAAATACGGGCGGGAGAAAATTGGTGATGTATTTCGTTCTATGAAAATGACCCAAAATGCCGAACGTGGATATGAGCGGGCACTAGGGATGAATTTTAAGGAACTAACTACTCAATGGCACAAATACCTTAAAAAGGAATATTGGGGCGACGTGGAAGATCGGGATCCTATAGAGGATATGTCAGAAAAATTGACAGATCATAAAAAAGCACGAAACTTTTATAATGTGAGTCCGGCCCTTTCACCTGATGGAAGTAGGGTGGCAGTCTTATCTGATCAAACGGGTTATTTTGATATTCATATTTTGGATGCTATGACGGGAAAACGAATCAAAAAACTGGTAAAAGGCAATCGTTCAGTTAATTTTGAAGAATTGAAATGGCTTCAGCCAGGACTTTCATGGTCCCCGGATAGTAAAAAGATTGTCATTGCTGCTAAAGCAGGTAAAGGAGATGTGCTCCATATTATTGATGTAAAAACAAGAAAAAGCCAAAAAATAGAAATGGAAATGGATGGTGTTTTTTCCGCTGCCTGGAGCCCCAAGGGGGATGAAATTGCTTTTGTGGGACATGTAGGTAGCTCCAGCGATATTTATATTTACGATGTAAATAAACGTACTACTCGAAAAATCACTGATGATATATTTACAGATTCCTATCCATCCTGGGATCCATTAGGAACCCAAATTGTTTTTGTCTCTGATAGAGGTGAGCATGTTAATGGCGAATTTAATGGTAAAATGGTTGACCACAATTACAGCCAGACAGATATTTACACCGTAAATGTCGAAACCATACAAATTGAGCGCATCACAGCCACGGATTATAATGAGTCCCACCCCATTTGGGCCAATACGAGGAATTCACTTTTATATACGTCAGATTATAATGGTGTTTGGAACCTTTTTATTCATCCGCTTCAAGGTGAATTTGATCCAAAATCTGGAGAAGAGCAGGAAAAGATTGAACCCTATGCTTTAACAAATGTTCTGACTGGTCTCCAACAGCCTACCTTATCTGGGAATGACGATATGCTCATTTTTGCGGGATATGCGGGTATTGGTTGGGATCTCTACAGTATTGCAAATCCATTGAGAATGACGGAAAAAAAGATTAGTCAGACACATTATGTGACATTAAATGTTTCAGATGATGAAAAGATTGCTGATCTTCGGAAACATAAAACGGGTCAGGAGGGGAAAGGGTTTTCAAATGGTTTTTCCAATTGGATTTTTGCTCGTGGATATGAACATTTCAATTCGTCAATGGCAGAACCGCAGGTGGCGGAATTGGTCTCTGTGGATTCTACAAAAGTAGATGGTCATTATATTCCAAAATCCTACAAAACACGGTTTACACTGGATCTTATCAGTGGAAATCTGCAGATTAGTAATGTGTTTGGTACTAGCGGAATGACATACTTTTCATTTAGTGATATTTTAGGTGATCATAAAATTGCTTTTGGAACAGAAATGGTTTTGACTTTGGAAAATAGTGATTATTTTTTCTATTATGCCTATTTGAAAAACCAAATAGATTATCATTTTGTTGCTTTTCAGAATGCGGACTTTTTTAATGTAGATTATTTTTCCATTGGCAGGCTTCGTCATTATGGACTTCAGGGATTTATTTCTCATCCTTTCAGCCGGTTCCAGAGAATAGATTATGGATTATCATGGCACAATATAAATTATTCAATTTTAGAGCAAAGCACGGATGAGTTCGGCCAGATACGTTATTTAAGTACCTATTCATCAGATTATTCCACGATTCTTCCCACAGCGAGTTGGATTTATGATAATTCTGTTTTTGGGTTCACAGGCCCCGTTGATGGTTTTCGCCAAAACATGTCCATGACTATTAATCCAGGATATGGATCTAACGATTTGAAATTTCAAACCTTCAAGACAGATTCCCGAAAATATTGGCTATTGGGTAAAGATTACACATTAGCTATTCGTGGATTTTTTGGAAAAAGTATAGGCGTAAATAAACAAAAATTCTTCCTGGGAGGAATACCCTATTTGCTTGGTGGTGGTGGTGAAACGAATGGCGTCATTGATGAAAGTAATTTTCGTAATGTAATTTTGGATACATCCAACGCATCTCTCATTCACGATATCTATTTTACCGAATATGCATTTCCTCTTCGTGGCGCACGGTTTGCTGAACGATTTGGAACTAATGCGACCTTATTGAATTTTGAAGTTCGGTTCCCTTTTATCAATTATCTTGCCTTGGGATTTCCTTTGAAGGTGATTTTCGGGAATATCCGCGGTCATGCATTCATGGATGTGGGTGCAGCATGGGATGATCCAAAAGAATTCACCAATACATCTTGGCCTGAACGATATGGTTCTAGTAATTCCGGTGAATTTACACCCTGGGTGACTACCGTTGGATTAGGTACTAAAATTAACTTGGGTTATTTTTTATTAAGGATCGAAACAGCCTGGGATAAAAACTCAAATGGGGATTCTAAACCCCAATGGTATTTCTCAATGGGTCCAGATTGGTAAACCTCACTTGATTCTCTTTGCCGTGGTATCCAATTTCTTGCCCAGGCATGGCTAGAATTAAAATAAAAACAGCATACCTTTGCTCCGCATGTGGAGACGATTTCCCCAAATGGAATGGTCAATGCCCTTCCTGTAAAGACTGGGGAACGCTCTCTGAATTCAAAATATCTGCAAAGAAAAATGGCCGTGACCATAAACCTCGGGAAACCAAATCTTTTCAGGAAGTTTTAACAGCAGATTCCAGCGAAAGAATTCCAACAGGGCTCCTCGAAGCGGACCGAGTTTTGGGCGGTGGACTTTTATCCGGATCTCTTATTTTATTGGGTGGTAGTCCCGGCGTTGGAAAATCTACTTTGGCGCTTCAGATTTGTTCCGGTATTAACCGGAAAGCACTTTATATTTCTGCAGAAGAGAGTGAGGAACAAGTGGCTCTTCGGGCTCGTCGACTCAATATAAAACCAGACCAATTATTTCTGTCCGGTGAAAATGAATTAGATGGTATTAT
>JABHKE010000176.1 GCA_018692355.1 Fidelibacterota bacterium | reverse complement strand
AGATATTTTAGAAAGAACGCTCACCGATGTTATATTTCATTTTCAATATCGCTATGCGATCGGGCATGAAGCATTTGTGAAAGGCTGGGCAGCAACTAATAATATCAATTGGGGCAGAAATATTGTCAACCAAGTAATTGGTCCTCATGTAGACGGTGATAATTCTAATTCTGACCATCGAATACAGTATTCATGGTACGGCCCTCATTCCCAAGCTCCTGTTGATTGGGAAGGTGACTGGGGGTGTCCAAATTATACTAAAGGCGGGGCACTTGGTGCTTCCGCATATGTTGGAACAGTTATCCTTCATTCAGACACCAGTCCAAATAATCCCTCAAACGATATGAGCCAACCATTTACAACAAAATATCTTGGAAACGATTCGGATAATGAAACTCCAAGCCAATATAATTCAGTTGTAATGGGACGATACTACGAGAGAATGTCATCAGGTCACCCAAGTCAAACGCATGCAGATCAAGTAGGAGATGGCTATGCGGATGCTTGGGGCGGCGATGCTGGAGGCTTTTCTCAAGCGCAAGGATTTGGCCCTTTTGATTTAGAATATGGAGATAGTATTCGAATCATTTTAGCGGAAGGCGTCAATGGAATAAGTCGATTAAAGAGTATTGATGTCGGTAATAATTGGTTTCAACATGATGGTTCTAATAGCTTACAAAAACCGGGAGGTGGTACCACAACAGATAAGGATGAGTACAAGCGCCTTTGGGTTCAAACAGGAGCTGATTCGCTTTTTGATACCTTTGATCGCGCAACCTCGAATTTTAATACTGGTTATACATTAAACCATCCCCCTGCACCACCATCCGAATTCCAAGTTAATTCCGGTGGTGATCGTATCGTTCTCTCATGGAAAGGTGAGAGTGCAGAATCTCATCCAAATTTTGATGGTTATTCTATTTATCGAGCCATTGCAAAACCAGATACCGTTTATGAAAAAATATTTGAATGTAGTGCTAGTGATAATGTTAATGAGTTTAATGATATGACACCCCAGCGAGGTTTTAATTACTATTATTACATTGTGAGTAAAGATGACGGGTCTCAGAATGAAATATTCCCAGGGACGCCACTAGTTTCCAGTAAGTTTTATACTATGACAAATAAACCTGCCTTTTTACGTAGACCTGCAGGTGCAACTATGTCTGAAATCATTATCGTGCCAAACCCCTTTCACCTTGGAGCAAAACAAATTCAGTTTGGTTCCAGTGCGCAAGATCGGCTCGCTTTTTATGGCCTTCCACCGCAATGCACTATACGTATTTTTACTGAGCGTGGTGATCTTATAGAAACAATTGAACATACTGATGGAAGTGGAGATGAATTATGGAATTTAACGACATCCTTTCGGCAAATTATAGTCAGTGGCTTATATATCGCCCATTTTGAAACACCAGGTGGTGAATCAGCTATCAGAAAGTTTACGGTGATCCGTTAAAATGAAAATGAATTATAAATATATATTTTCTGGGATTCTAATTTTTTATTTGGGGTGTGAAACTCAGATTTCTGATTATGATATAAAAACTTTTAATGTAACTCAAATTGATAATGATGCTTGCGAACAATTTTATAATTACAACCTGGAAAAAGCAATAAATACTACTGATTTGGACACCGCTTATAATAATTTAGATAGCTTATATGCTTTTATTTTGGGAGATACATCGTCATTACTTAATATTAACAACACCCAATTAACTGAAATCAGAATGGCATCTGACACAACATATTTATCAGTTTTTGTTGGGCAAGCAGCAGATAGCACTTATTTTTTTAGTGATGCATTTGTAGATATTGATGTAATAAATAGTTCTGGGAATTTAATAACACCTATTTCGAATAAATCAACCCTTGAAGATATTGCGGCTTGTCCCAATGTTCGCACTCGCTCAGCCTTTGATTTAGAACCAGGCTATTATATTTTTGAGTTAAAAGCATTAGAAGCAAAAATATTTAATGTTGTGTTTATCAATTCAAATATTGCTCCAACTGCATCTTTTTCGGCATTACCTTTAATAGGAATTGATTCTCTGGAAGTCTCTTTTTCCGATATGTCTCTAGAAGGGACATATCCGATTACATCCTGGATGTGGAATTTTGGGGATAATACTTCAGATAGTACTCAATTTCTACAAAATCCGATGCACCAATACAATCAAGCAGATACTTTTTCTGTATCATTAACTGTTTCTGATGGTATTTTAAAAAGTACGATAGTAATGGATAATTTTATTAAAATCACTGAAACTGATACGAGCAGTGCTAATGAATAAAATTAAAAATGCAGTCTTAGTTTTGTTGCTCATGAGTTGTCATGTTGTGGGTGAAAACAGAAAATTAGGGCAAACAGGTTTTCAATTCCTGAGTGTAATTCCCGATGCATATGGAGCTGGCCAAGCTAATGCTATGACGGCTTCCAGATCAAAATCCGTGAGCCTTTTTTATAATCCCGCAGGTTTAACAGGACAAAAACAATTATTAGACCTTTCTGTTGCGAATCTAGACTGGATTGCAGGAATTAAAGTTACTGGAATCAGTTTTTCAGTTATGCCAAGAGGCGGAAAATTTGGTGTGCTCGGAGTGAGTATTCATAATGTGAATTATGGATCATTGCAGGGTACTATGGTTTGGGATAATAAACAGGGTTATATTGAAACAGAAATATTCAAACCAACCGCACTAGCCATTGGATTAGGATATGGAAAATCTTTAAATGACCAACTATCTGTAGGAGGACAGGTTAAATCAACCTTTCAATATTTAGGTAGAAGTGTTCTTATCGATTCTGATACAACTTCATCCTTACATAATAATTCAGTCAAATCTTTAGCATTTGATTTTGGAACAATTTTTGATACAGGATGGAAAGGGTTTTCGTTTGGAATGTCTGTTAGAAATTTTTCTGAAGAAATTGAATTCTATGAAGAAAGCTTTCAATTACCGTTGACCTTCCGTCTAGGAAGCACAATATTATTATCAGAATTTTCCCCTTTAAGCCTTAAAAATCAATCCATGAAATTATCTTTTGATTTATCTCACCCTCGTTCTTTTGATGAGCAATTTAATATTGGATTTGAGTATTCATTGTTTAATATGATTTTCTTAAGGACGGGTTATTTAATGAATTATGACGAACGAGGTTTAACTGCTGGAGCAGGATTTAATAAAAAATTGAAAAAAATGACAGTTGGGATTAATTATGCATATACCCCATTTGGCATTTTTGATAATGTTAATAGACTAAGTGTCAATTTTGGATTCAAATAATGAGGGTAATATTTCAAACAATCATAATATTTTTTGTCATTTCCAGCTGTGAAAAGTACCCATCTGTTGATACTGTTTGGCCCCCATATGAGAATTCGACAGCTGCGCCGATTATTACAAGTGTATCACCTCATGCAGATAGCGCATTTGGAGGATTTACGATTCTGACTATTTCAGGTGAAAATTTTTCGTCAGATAGTGGGGGTAATTTTATTTATATAGGTGGTGAGAAAGTTTCTCCGGCATCAGAATCTGCTAATGAAATTGCTGTACGGGCACCTTCTGTGTTTGGAGATACTATCTCTATCAGAATTGTGGTCCCCCAAGCAGAAAAACTTGCCAGTTATGATTATCGTCTTCAAACCTTATCCGAGGAATATGGTGGATTCACAAACTTAGATAAAGTACGCTGTATTGCAATGGATAGCGGAGGAAACCTATACTCGATGATGGGTGATAGAACGGTT
>JABHKE010000084.1 GCA_018692355.1 Fidelibacterota bacterium | reverse complement strand
TGCGCCTAGATGGTGGAAAGTTAGTTGTTCAATCTGTAGATTTTTTCACGCCGATTGTTGATGATCCCTACCAGTTTGGTCAAATCGCAGCAGCCAATGCACTTTCCGATATTTATGCAATGGGTGGAAAGCCTCTTTTCGCACTGAATATTGTTGGATTCCCGATCAACGATTTACCCAAATCGATCTTAACTGAAATTCTTCAAGGTGGCGCTGATAAAGCTGCTGAAGCAGGAGTCCCAATAGTCGGCGGGCATTCTGTTGATGATAAAGAGCCAAAATACGGCATGGTTGTAACAGGGGAAGTTGATGAAGCTATAATGTGGAAAAATTCAGGTGCTCAAGTTGGTGATATCCTGATTTTAACCAAACCACTGGGGACCGGTATCATTGCCACAGCCATAAAAAAAGGCGTAGCAAATGAAGAAAGCATCAATGCAGCCGTAGAATCCATGGCAACATTGAATAAAGGTGCTGCCGATGCACTGGATGGTTTGAATGTTCATGCTGTTACGGATGTAACCGGTTTTGGTTTATTGGGGCATTTAAAAGAAATGTGCCAAGGAAGTGACGTGTCTGCAAAAATTAATTTTTCGGAATTAGCCTTTTTGCCCAATGTACGGCAACTGGCAGAAACAGGCATTATGGCCGGTGGAACAGTACGGAATCTTGATTATGTAAAAGACTTTGTGAAATTCGATTCTACCCTTTCTGAGATAGATAAACTCTTGGCTGCTGATGCACAAACATCTGGCGGATTACTTGTCTCTCTTTCAGAAAATGATGCAGAAAATTTTATCGAAAATTTTGGGTCAACCGTAAAAACTATTGGCCAAATAATCCAAAAAGAATCCAATTTTATTTCAATAAAATAACATATACCCGACTAATTTAGTCGTAAATAGTTCTTGATGAATAAATACGATTTCAAGTAACTTTCAAACTGAAATTTGAAGCTATGTTAAAAATTACTCGAAAAGCTGAATATGCCCTTATAGCCCTTAGGCATTTAAATAATATAAAAGATGGTGAATTAGCCACGGTGAAAGAAATTTCCACACAATATGGGATACCTCAAGAATTGCTGGCAAAAGCGCTACAACAATTGGCACGTGCAAAATTAATCGAGGCCACTAAAGGTCCATATGGTGGTTATAAGTTGGTAACGGATCCCAATGAGATTAACATGACAAAATTTTTTGAAATTTTGGAAGGCCCAATGGGTATTATGGATTGTTCTTTTGACTCGGGCTGCAATCAATTGAATGCTTGCAATATTCGCACACCAATCAACCGAATTAATGATTCAATCCGTACCATATTTGATAAATTAACACTAGCAGACATAACATACTGATGAATTTAAAAGGCAAAGTAATTGATGTTTTAAAACTATGTTTTGATCCAGAAATCCCAGTGGATCTTTGGAGCCTTGGCCTTATTTATTCAATTGATATTGAACCATCTAAAAATGATAAAACGGATGTAAAAATCACTATGTCACTCACAACGCCGGGATGTGGGATGGGTAGCTATATGGCAAATGATATTAAAGAAAAAGTATCGGCCATGGATGAGGTCAATGATGTGGATGTGACAGTTACGTTTGATCCGCCATGGAAGCCAGAAATGATGAGTGATGAAGCCCGGAGCAAACTAGGATTTGACCCGACACCAGTGCCAAAAAATGAACCTAAAATTGAAACGGAGTGGGAATAATGAGTGCAACAACACAAAACGAAAAATCGATTGAAGAGCAACAGCAAGTTTTTCAAAATGCAACCATCACAGCAACAAAAAGTGCAGTAAAACGTCTTAAGGGCGTCATGGCAACTGATGGAAAAGAAGATCATTTTTTACGTATGTCTGTAGAAGGTGGCGGTTGTTCCGGAATGACTTACAAAATGGATTTTGAAAATGAGAAAAGAGAATTTGATAAAGAATTTGAATCCAACGGGCTCACTATTATTTGTGATCTGAAAAGTTGGCTTTACTTGAAAGATATTGAAGTAGATTATTCCGATGATCTATTAAATGGCGGATTCAAGATCAAGAATCCTAATGCAGAACGAACCTGCGGTTGCGGAACGAGCTTTTCCGCGTAAATTGAAATATCGTTATAGTGTAATTACATTATAAATATTTACAAACTATGAGCAACGAACAACAAGTAATTGACGAAAGCCTGAAAAAGGATTACGCATACGGTTTCGTCACCGATATTGAATCCGAGACACTCCCACCAGGTCTTAATGATGATGTGATCCGCACCATTTCTGCTATAAAAGAAGAACCGGAATGGCTGTTGGAATGGCGACTCAAGGCGTATCGACATTGGCTCAAAATGGAAGAACCAAAATGGGCAAAAGTGGTTTATCCGGAGATTGATTACCAAGCCATTAGTTATTTTTCCGCACCAAAGAAAAAAGAACTGGCCAGTTTGGATGAAGTGGATCCTGAATTGCTTGCGACTTATACCAAACTTGGGATTCCTTTAGAAGAACAAAAAATGCTGTCCGGTGTTGCTGTGGATGCTGTTTTTGATAGTGTATCCGTTGCTACAACCTTTAAGGAAGAATTAAAAAAGGCCGGTGTCATTTTCGGGAGCTTTTCAGAAGCAGTAAAGAATTACCCAGAATTGATTAAAAAATATCTCGGCTCTGTTGTGCCCTACACAGATAATTATTATGCTGCGCTGAATTCAGCGGTTTTTACAGATGGATCATTTGTTTACATCCCCAAAGGGGTTAAATGTCCTATGGAGCTTTCAACGTATTTCCGGATCAATGAAGCGAATACGGGGCAATTCGAGCGTACCTTGATTATTGCCGAGGAAGGAAGTCATGTCAGTTATCTGGAAGGCTGTACTGCTCCACAACGAGATGAGAATCAACTTCATGCGGCAGTTGTAGAATTGGTTGCTCACAAAGATGCGACCATTAAATATTCAACGGTTCAAAATTGGTACCCCGGGCACCCGGAAACAGGTGCTGGCGGTATTTATAATTTCGTCACAAAACGTGGAATCTGTCTTGAAGAGAATTCCCATATTTCCTGGACACAAGTTGAAACCGGATCAGCTGTCACATGGAAATATCCATCATGTATTTTGAAAGGTGACAATTCGGTAGGTGAATTTTATTCCGTGGCAGTGACCAACAATCACCAACAAGCGGATACGGGCACCAAAATGATTCACTTGGGGAAAAACACAAAAAGCACAATCATTTCCAAAGGTATCTCTGCTGGGCAAGGGCAACAAACTTATCGGGGTGAAGTAAAAATCATGAAAGGTGCAGAAAATGCACGCAATTTTTCTCAATGCGATTCTATTCTCATCGGCGAAAAATGTGGCGCTCACACATTCCCTTATATTGATGTACGGAATCCTACTGCACAAATGGAGCACGAAGCCACAACATCCAACATCGGTGAGGACCAATTATTCTACTGTAACCAACGAGGAATTTCTTCCGAAGATGCGGTATCCATGATTGTAAATGGATTTTGTAAGGACGTCTTTAAAGAACTTCCCATGGAATTTGCGGTTGAAGCAACCAAATTGATGGAAGTAAGTCTAGAAGGGAGCATTGGTTAAAAATAGAAGTGTTAATGCGTTGAAGGTATCCCACTTCATTAACAATAAATAATTTAAACACTCAATAAATCCAAAAAATTACATTATTTCAAAATATGCTAGATATTAAAAATCTTCATGCCGGTGTTGACGGCAAAGAAATCTTGAAAGGTCTCAACCTATCCATTAATCCCGGTGAAATGCATGCCATCATGGGACGAAATGGTTCCGGGAAAAGTACGTTGGCAAATGTGATTACGGGTCGGGAAGACTATACCGTTTCAAAAGGTGATATTCTTTTTGCCGGTGATTCTATCTTGGATTGGTCTCCGGAAGCCCGTTCTTTAGCCGGAATCTTTATGTCATTCCAATATCCAGTGGTGATTCCCGGTGTAAATAATACCTACTTTTTGAAAGCAGCGTTAAATGCTAAACGGAAACACGCAGGTAAAAAAGGATTGGATGCAGCCGGATTTTTGAAACTCATCAAAGAAAAATTAATTGAAGTGAGTATGGATCCAAAATATCTTCAGCGAGCTGTGAATGATGGTTTCTCTGGAGGCGAAAAAAAACGGAATGAGATCCTGCAAATGCTCACATTAGAACCCACGCTTGCAATTTTGGATGAGACGGATTCCGGATTGGATATTGATGCACTCAAAATTGTTGCTGATGGCGTGAACAGATACAGAAATGCTGATCGCTCATTTCTCGTTATCACACATTACCAGCGTCTTTTAAAATATATTGAACCGGATTTTGTTCATGTTCTCATCGATGGACAAATTGTAAAATCCGGTGGAAAAGAATTGGCATTGGAATTGGAAGAAAAAGGATACAACTGGCTGGAATCATGAATATTTCAGATTTTAACATTGAATTTGATAAAATGATTAACCGTGATTATTTCTCGGATAAAGTGCATCCCTTGAGAGAGAAAGCTTTTTCTAAATTTTTGGAAATTGGTCTCCCCACAAAAAAATTGGAAGACTGGCGCTTTACTAATTTATCATCCATATCTAATAGCAGCTTTCGTATTTCTGAAAAACAAGATGCGCCAAATGGTGATGTTGATATTTCCCAATACCAGATTGATGACGTGGAAACGATTGTTATTTACAATGGCCATTATATAGAAACACTTTCATCTATTCCATCTGGTATACAATTATTAACGGGATTGGATTATTTAGAAAAAACAAATTGGGAATTCAACTCTCCTGAACACTCCCCTTTTGACCTGTTAAATACGGCATTCATGGATAGTGGCATGTCCATTGTTGTTGACCAAAATGTTATTGTTGAAAAACCAATTCGGTTGCTTTTTATTTCTTCCGGTTCAGAGAGTCTCATGGTAACACCCCGAATTCATATTGACCTTGGTGAATCTAGTTCTGCTACTTTTATTGAGGATCATAGGGGTGATTCAAATTCCTTTTTCCAAAATGGCTCAACTTTTGTCACTTTAAAACAAAATGCTCAATTAGATCATATAAGAATTCAATCCAATTCTGTTACAACTGCAAACATTGTAAATATTCAAGTAGAACAAAATGCAAATAGCCGATACACTTTTTTCCAATTTGCGGATGGGGGCCAACTCGGGCGTCTTAATATTTATAACGAACTCAAAGGTGAAGGCGCCAATAGTGATATCAATGGATTGACTCTTTCAAATGATTCTCAGCACTTGGATAACCACGTTATAACTGACCATCAAATGCCACATTGTAGCAGTTCCCAAAATTTTAAAACGGTACTTCAGGATAATTCTTCAGGTGTATTTAATGGACGAACTATTGTCCGAAAAGATGCACAAAAAACCGATTCTAGCCAATCGAACAAGAATTTACTTTTATCCAAAAGTGCCCTCATGAATTCAAATCCACAATTGGAAATTTATGCGGATGATGTAAAATGTGCCCACGGATCTTCAACCGGCGCCTTGGACAAAGATGCCCTTTTTTATCTCCGTTCCCGTGGATTGGATGTATTGTCCGCAAAAGCATTATTGGTCCGTGGCTTTGCTACTGAATTATTAGATCTAGTAAAACATGATGGTACTCGGGACTTTATCATAGATCGATTTGACTCTTGGCTGGCGGAGAATACAACCGCATGACCGTCCAAGAAACGTTACAGGATTTAAATGACCTTTTTTCCATTTTTGATAACCCAAAAGACAAGTTTATCCAACTCATGGATATGGCAAAGGCATCTGAAGGATTGCCCGATTCTGAAAAAACCGATCATAACAAGATATATGGCTGCACATCCCAAGCTTGGGTTGTGGGAGATCGCGGCAATAATTCAACTTTTATTTTTCGGACTGAATCTGATGCCATGATTGTGAAAGGTTTACTCGTATTATTAGAAAAAATATTCAATGGTAAACCCGTTGATGAGATTCTTTCGGTAAACAGTACCGATATTTTGAATTCTGTAGGATTGGATGGGGCTATAACCAGTCAACGAACCAATGGGTTTTCCAATGCTGTAGAAAAAATCCAGGGCATCGTGAAATGAATCAAGTACCGAACGAAGCCATCCGACTCCTGCGAGATGTAGACGCAAACATGGTTCCATCCGGTGATGAAGTGAAATTGCTAGCTGGGAATCTTGTTCGCATCACCCAAGCATTGGGCGGTAATTATACAATTCTGATCAATGGAAATATGGTTCAGATTTCTGCCGCTAATGCGGATGCTCTTGGAATTGAAATTGAAGAAAATTCTGAATCTGAAGAACCCAAAGGAGATATTGAACAACAAATTTGGGATCAGCTAAAAACATGTTACGATCCAGAAATACCCATTAATATCTTTGAACTTGGGCTCATCTATGGGTTGGATATTTCTGATATGAATGAAGGGAAAAGTGTGAATATTAAAATGACACTAACAGCTCCAGGTTGTGGAATGGGCCCTATGATCGCTGGTGAAGTGGAACGAAAAGTCCAAGCAGTCGAGGGCGTTGAAGAAGTATTGGTGGAACTGGTCTGGGAACCACAATGGAATCGAGATATGATGAGTGAAGCAGCCCAACTTGAATTGGGAATGTTCTAGTGTCCTTCTTACCCATCGAAATCAAAAAAGATTTTCCCATATTTTCTGGTTCAGACCTTATTTATTTGGATAATGCAGCCACAACACAAAAGCCACAATCTGTTTTAGATGAGGTTGATTCACTTTATAGTGAGGCCAATGCCAATGTACACCGGGCGCTTTATTCTCTAGGGAGTGAAGCAACTGAACGATTTGAAAATTCAAGGAAAAAGGTAGCCAAATACATCGGCGCCAACTCAGAAAAAGAAATTGTTTTTACGAGTGGCACAACCGAATCTATTAATTTATTGGCACGCTCAATTGGGAATACCTTAAAACCAGGTGATGAAATCCTGATCTCTGAAATGGAGCATCATTCCAATATTGTTCCCTGGCAAATGACTGCCCAACGAACCGGTGCCACATTAAAATATTTATCCATTAAAGAAACGGGTGAATTGGATATCTCAAATCCTGAAAAATATTTCACATCAAATACAAAAATTGTATCCTTAACACATATGTCTAATGTTCTGGGAACAATCAATCCTATTAAAAAACTATCAGAAAAAGCACACCAAGTTGGTGCAATCATGATTGTGGATGGAGCGCAAGGTGCTTCCCATTTGCCAGTGGATGTGAATGAACTTGGCTGTGATTTCTATGCTTTCTCCGGACATAAAATGCTAGGCCCAACTGGCATTGGTGTTCTCTGGGGAAAAACCGAACACCTGGAAGAAATGGATCCATTTATGGGCGGAGGAGAAATGATAAATACCGTTACCATGGAATCATCCACGTGGAATGATATCCCTTATAAATTTGAAGCTGGCACACCGAACTTTGCCCAAGCGGTTGGCCTTGGCGCTGCTATTGATTATTTACAGAATATAGGAATGAATAATATTGCTACTCATGAACAAATGCTCATTAAATATGCATTGGGGAAATTGAATCAAATCGATGGGTTAAGGATTCATGGTTCGGCGAAAGATCGGGGTGGTGTGATCAGTTTTAATATGGATGGAATTCATCCACATGATCTGGCACAATTCTTGAATGAAGATAATATTGCAATCCGTGTTGGGCACCATTGCGCCCAGCCTTTACTGAAAGCGTTGGGGGAAACTGCAACGGCGAGAATGAGTTTTTATATTTATAATGATGAGTCAGATGTGGATAAATTCTGTGAATCATTGAAAACAATAAAGAACTACTTTTGATCACATTTTGTCATTCCGAAAATAGATGAGAAATTCCGGCTCTATTCCCGGTATGACAGACTGAAAGAATGAAAACAATTTTGTTAGACGATTTTTTAGATGGTGGTATTATCCGCGAAAAGTCATTTAGACAAATGGTAGATAATCTTGATTTTGACCAATATCAAAATGAAAAAGTCATTATAAAAGGATGTGCCAGCGTCATGGTTCCAACATGGGCTTATTTGATTCTTACGGCTCAACTTGCCCAAGTTGCAGATAAAATCTATTATGGTGAGCCACGGTATGCTGTGAAAGTATTTAACCGAAAAGATAATTAATATTTTGGAGAAAAATTGACCATGAATGATCGTGTAAGTTGGGAAAAATATTTTATGAATATTGCTACAGAAGTGGCAACACGATCCACCTGTGACCGAAAACATGTTGGAGCAGTCATTGTTCGAGAAAAAACAATTTTATCCACTGGATATAATGGCAGTATAAAAGGCCTTCCTCACTGTGATGAAGCGGGACATGAAATGGTAGATGGCCATTGCGTCCGCACTACACACGCAGAAGCGAATGCAATCGTTCAGGCAGCAAAAAATGGCGTGGGAATAAAAGATGGTGAAATTTATGTGACAGCTTCCCCCTGTTATAATTGCTTTAAACTCATTGCCAATTCCGGAATCAAAACAATCTATTATGATGAATTTTATAGAGAGGACCGCATTATCAATCATGCAAAAGAAGCCGGCATAGAATTAATTTCCTTAAATTAATTTGATCTAAAATATTTTTTATACCCCGCGCATCAACTTTTGCAGGGGACTGAAATAATTGTCTAAACTTCGGGGTGAAACTCTTTGCCCCCATTCTCCTTTTTCTTTCATCCCTTTCTGCAGAGATCTATGATGTGTCCATTCCTGAAAATGATACTGCCAGTTATAATTATGCGGATTTTCGGATGTGGGTTAATGATTCCACGGACACGCTTCGAGGTATTTATTGGTTCATGCATCCTAATAATGGCGACTCACGAAATATTGTAACTGATTCAACTTACCAAGCACTGGTAAGCGAACAGGATTTTGCACTCATGGGTGCCCATATTTTCAATATGCATATGAATACTGGTATTGGTGATGCAGTAATTGCTGCCATGGATTCTTTTGCTGTTTTGTTCCGCCACGATGAATTGGAATTTATTCCATTTTTCGTTAACGGCTATTCTTGGGGTGGGCAGTTTGGGTATCATTTCACAAAATGGATTCCGGAAAGAGTAGTTGGTTTTATCACGCAAAAAGGCGGGTATCATGATACCACAGATGCTGGCGATGCCATTGAAGTCCCAGGGCTCATGTTTATAGGGGAAAATGATCTACCCTATCGTATTGAAAATTTGACTGGCATTTTTTTAGAACATCGCCCTTTGGGCGCGAAATGGATATTGGCCATGGAACAAGGCACTGGACATACACAAGTCACAGACTATTCATTCCTGAATTCCTTTTTTAATACAATAACTAACCTCCGACTACCAGATTCCGTGGATGTATTTCAGCCCATACAATTGAACACACTTCCAGATACATTGGGTTGGGTTGGAGATCAGAATTCTTGGATAATTGGATCCTTTGATTGTTATGATGGTTTGATTGATTCATCATCGTGGTTCCCATCAAAAAATGTTGGAGAACGATGGCAATATTTTGTTTCAGAAGGCGAGGTCAACGATACGAGTGAATGCGATGGATCTGTTGGCATTGATATTCGGATTCATGTGCCCACAGATTTTTTACTTTATCATCCCTACCCCAACCCATTCAACCCATCCACCACGCTTCGTTTTAATATTCCTTCGAATACTACAAAACCTGTATTAATTAATATTTATGATATAGCAGGTAGTGTAGTTAAAACGGTGATTAATGAAAGAATAGAATCAGGATACCACGAAATCCAATGGAATCTAACTGCTTCATCCAGTGGTGTATATTTTGTAGAGCTAAGAATTGGAGAAAAGAGATTAGTTCAAAAATTATTGTTCTTAAAATAACCTAAAGGATTTGACCCAATGCAAAAACAATCTCATTTTATATTTCTTATCCTATTCCCAATCATTCTTTTTTCTCAAAATGAAGTTTGTTTCGAAATAGAAGACAATCCAAATCCCAACCATCCTGCTTTTTCAATATTTTCAAAATATGTAAATGTGCTGGGCATTATTCACATCTATGCCGAATCTAATATCTCTGATGAAAAGGTACTTCACGTGGCAGCCGTTGCTGCAGAACTTTTGGATAATGACGAAGACGGCAATGTGGACGATCCGCTCATTGAAGCTTCCCTTATAGAATTAAATACGATTATGCCAGTTTTTCAGTCAGAAAATGGAAATTCGATCGATACTTTCTTTGATAATCTTGAAGATGATGGATGCCTTGGAGCCGTATTATTCAGAAACGAAATTGACCCAAGCCAACCAGGACATTGGGGAGACGACGCCACGGTAGAGGAAGTGTTACACACCATCAATTCTTGCGGTCACGTAGAAGTCTATCCTTCCCTTTATGCTCTGGAGCCAAACTCGTCTGATCTGACTGATGCCATGGATATGGCTCGAGGCGGTCAATTCATCAACATTCCAGATCCTTATCCAGATGAAGCCTGGTATCACTATGATGATTGGACCTGCGAATACGACTGCATGGCTATGGAATATTTATATTGGTGCATCGTCACAAATATGGGCATTCTTGCAGATGCACAAACATGTGCCGGCATTGCAAACGAATGGGAACCTTGTACACCGGAATTATTCGAATCCACCGATACGCTCATGTTCAATTTGGTAACCAACCCAGAGAATATGCTTCCACAATTAGCACCAGACGGGAATTATTGCCCGGCCAATGTGGGAATCGCAAAATATACTAATCCGGTGTCTTTTTCAATTTTATCCAACTACCCCAACCCATTTAATCCAACCACAACGATTCAGTTTGCTGTAAGTACAATGACCATTGCGTCCCTAGGTATTTATGATATATCCGGCAAGCTTGTCGATACATTAGTGCGTGGTGATTTTGAAGCCGGTGAACATGAGGTAATTTGGAATGCTGTAAATCATTCCAGCGGGATTTATTTTGTGGAATTAATGGCCGGAGAAAATAGGGGTGTACAAAAATTGATTCTGCTGAAATAAAGAATTGAATTTAAACTAAAAGGAAACAGGATCATGAAAAATCGTTGTATGCTTTTTTTGCTCATGGTATCCACATCTTTTGGATACAAACCATCAACAGAGAAGTCACCCTATTCTACCAAAATTAATACACCTGTTCAAAAAACGGATTGTGGGACAGAATCATTTCCTATTAATACACAATCTCCACAAACATTCCTAGCCCCAGAAAACTCACGTACAGATAGAGATGTAAATATTCCCATCAATTACCATGTAATCTATGTTGCCGGTGATAGCATTTTTATTAATGTCACCGTGGATAACGTGCCCAGTGATCACTGTATGTGGGACATATGGAATTATGACAATAATACATTTTTAATGTATCCCGGATTTGGATTTGATTATCCAGGACATTCTTATTCTTTAGGCGGTGTTTTGCCTCCAGGGAATTACGCACTTTTTCTATATGATGATTTTGGATATGGCGGAGTGTCCGCAACAGTTACAACCAGTAGCGGGACTGTATTGGCATCTGTTAGTCAAGGCCAATGGGGCACATACACATTTCTTGATTTCACCGCACCGGAAGGGGATTATATGGATGGGCTTGTCTCTGACGAGATTATCTACGAACAGACCGAAGTATTGAATGAACACTATAATGAATTTGGTTATTCTTTTACCGTTGGAAGCATCGACAGTGCTGTGAACGCTGGGTGGTACTATGCCACAGATAGCCACAAATTTGAAACAGGACAATGGGATAATGATGATCAATACCTTGCCATGGCACAAGCAATGACTGTTGATGTTCCAACATCGGTTAATTTTTTCTGGACCGGCGCAACACTCACATCTGGACTGGGTGTTTATCCCTGGAGCTTTGATGAAGATGACTCTAGCCATGGTCTCTTTTGTTCTAATTATACCTATCCCGGGAGCGGTGGCACTTTTTCCGAAGGTATTACGGGCGTCCATGAAGTGGGTCACTATTTTGGACTACATCACACTTTTGAAAATGGATGTTCAAATCCCGGTGACGAAGTAGATGATACGCCCTATCAATACGAGCCAAACTTTGGCTGTCCTTCAAGCAATTACTCATGTGGAAGCTATGATGATATTGGGAACTTTATGGATTACATGGACGATGATTGCCTGGACCATTTTACTGATGGACAGGTGAATCGGATCGAATGGGCATTGGAAACCTACCGGCCAACCCTCATAGAAGGGACAGGTTATGAAGGCCCGGTATGGTTTGTTTCTGCAACAGGATCAGATTCAATCGGGGATGGTTCGGAAGACAATCCATTTGCTTCAATTCAAGTTGGGTTGGATTCAGCCAGCGAAGGTGACACAGTTTCTGTTTCGAATGGAATGTATTTAGAGAATATCATATGGCCGGCAACAAATGGTATTCAATTGATTGGAAGCGGCGAAGAAACATGCATTATAGATGGGGATTCAACATCGAGGGTCATCACAATTTATGATAGTTTAGATATCAACATTGATTCAACAACACTGATCACTGGTTTTACAATTCAAAATGGTGTCAGTGATTTAGAAAATGCTACGGAAAAGCCTGGAGCCGGGGTTTATTGTGTAAACGCCAGTCCGATGCTTACTGATTGTACTATTAAAGAGAATTATGCTTATGGTGATGGTGGTGGCATCGCATTGCTTGATAGTTCAGACATGATCGTCTTAAATGTAAAAATTCATGGTAATATGGCAATAGGATGGCGACAACCCGGGCTAGGCAACAACTATCGAGGGAAAGGCGGCGGAGTATCCATTGTGGATTCTGATCCTGTCTTCACTAATGTGGAAATCATGGACAATTATGCAGGTAAATATGGCGGCGGAGTTTGGATTCTTCGTTCCTCTCCTGCCTTTACCAATTTTACCATTTCCGGGAATAGCGGCTATGGTAATTTTCAGCGAGGCGGCGGGATATCCTGCGAGGGCACGCCCAATGCAACATTCATTAACGGGAAAATTATGGATAATTTTGGTCCCCATGTAGGCGGCGGGATTGCTGCAAGAGCAGCCATGTACGATTCATCTCCTTTTCACGTGGAATTGACCAATGTTCTGATTCAAAACAATTATAGTAGGATGTGGGGCGGCGGAATTTCCGGTAGTTTTTTCAACTTATCAGGGTGCACCATAAAGGAAAATACAGCAGAATCTCAAGGGGGTGGTATTCATAGTGAAGGCAATATTACATTTTCATCTACGAATCGATGTAATATTTATGAAAATGCTATAGAAGATTCAAATGATGTCGGGCATGATATTGCCATTAGTACAAACTATTACGGGTATGCTCAGTCATTTATGGAAGTAATATTGGATACGTTTACAGTTTTAACGCCGACGGACTATTATGCTACACCCATAGACAGTTTTTCGTTTGACATTTTGAATGGATTAGAAACTGTCAAAGTTGATGATGATGATGAAATTCTCCCATTGGAATTCGCACTTCATCCGCCCTACCCCAACCCATTCAATCCAACCACAACGATTCAGTTTGCTGTAAGTACAATGACCATTGCGTCCCTAGGTATTTATGATATATCCGGCAAGCTTGTCGAAACATTAGTGCGTGGTGATTTTGAAGCCGGTGAACATGAGGTAATTTGGAATGCTGTAAATCATTCCAGCGGGATTTATTTTGTGGAATTAACCTCTGGAAAAAATCGATCGGTTCAAAAATTGGTTTTGCTAAAGTAAACTTTTTGTCTTATTGTCTAACCTAATGTTAGATGAACACCAGTTAAGGAAAACCCTTAGCCACCTTGATGGCCGGGGTTACAAAGCCTATAAACAGATACAAGGTCAATTCGAATTCTCTGATTTTGAATTATTGATAGACCATGTTCAGGGTGACCCTTTTGCCCAACCCTCCAAAATTCGCCTTCGAGTTCAACAGGATATTTCGCAAATCCCAGAAGAATTATGGACAAACTCCATCCGACAAATTGCGCTGGAAGATTTTGTGGCTCGTGCTGTTCGCAATGCTATCAAAGAAACAGTGACACCTAAAAAAGGGACTGGTAAAAGTGGACTCATTTTTATTGACGCGGGCAAGCAGGAAGTTTTAGAACGAACTGCTTTTGTTATTACAAAAGATTGGGTTGAAGCCCGAATACAGATTGGTCTCCCGGCCAGAGGGAGAACTATCCTGGGACAGGAAGCCATTGAAATACTATGTCAGGAGATTCCAATTATCGTTGAGAAATCTCTCCAATGGAAATATCTGGATAAAAATGCCTGTAAATTTTTCGTTGATTGTGTGGAAAACCAAGAATCCATTCGCAAACAATTGGATCACGCAAACCTATCTGCCTTTGTGGCCAATGGTTCCATTTTGCCTAGGGCTTCAGGCATCAGCGACCGTCCATTGACTGGTAATAATTTAGTGGAATTCCAATCACCTAAATCTCTCGAAACATCTTTTCAATTAATAAATCCACTCCCTAACGGTGAAACTGTAATACATGGTTTGGGTTTCCCCAAAGGAGTCACTCTGATTGTAGGTGGCGGCTATCATGGAAAATCAACTTTACTAAAAACGTTAGAGAGATGTGTTTACCCCCACATTCCCACTGATGGTCGTGAATATGTTATCACGAATCCAAATGCAGTTAAAATTCGTGCTGAAGATGGTCGCCGAATTGAGAAAGTGAATATTGACCCTTTCATTACCAACCTGCCGCAGGATATTAAAACCGATTCATTTTGCAGCGATGACGCAAGTGGAAGTACAAGCCAAGCCGCCAACATCATGGAAGCCATAGAAGTTGGCTGTGATCTTCTCCTATTGGATGAGGATACATCAGCCACAAACTTTATGGTTCGAGATGCTCGAATGCAGAAACTAGTTCAAAAAGATCAGGAGCCAATTACACCTTTTGTCGATCGAATTCGGGAATTGTATGAAATTCAAGGTGTTTCTACTATTCTGGTTATGGGTGGATCCGGTGATTATTTTGATGTGGCGGATACGGTGATCAAGATGAAGGATTATGTAGCACATGATGTGAATGATGAAACTCAAAAAATTGTAAAAGATTACCCGACCCAAAGACAGGTTGAAGTTCCAAAACCAATAGAACAGATATCTGGACGCATCCCAATTTCTTCATGTTTCAATGCATCTCGAGGTCGTAAAAAAGTAAAGATTGATATTCAAGGAAATGATAAAATTATTTATGGGACTGAAGCCATCGATCTTCGATTTGTAGATCAACTGGTGGAAATGAGTCAAACCCGTGCCATTGGCCATGCTATTTATATGGCTTCACAATTCATGATGAGAGACTCTCAATCTCTAAAAGAAATAGTTCAATCTTTGGAAGATTATTTTTATGATAATGGTCTCGATTCTCTCGACCCTTTTTATGAAAAAGAAAAGCATCCTGGTAATTATTCACGCCCTCGTAAATATGAAATTGCAGCAGCTATTAATCGGATAAGAACCTTAAAAATAAAATTTAGCTCTAGATAGCTTTAATAAATCTTATTTTCCTATGTAAATTTTTCATCTTGAATACTTATGGATAACCCTGCATTAACAATCGGTTTAGCCATGGCTTTGGGAATGATGTCCCAGGTTATAGCCCGAAAATTCCATCTTCCTGGGATTGTTGTTCTACTCGCTGCCGGTGTCATTTTTGGCCCCGATGGATTAAGTTGGATTCAACCTTCTTCCCTGGGACCAGCCCTGCAAATCATTGTGGGATTCGCTGTGGCTGTGATTCTCTTTGAAGGTGGAATGAATCTTCGAATCAGCCGCATCAAACGAGAAGAATTAGCTATCCGTGGGCTCATTACGATTGGTGCACTTATTACCCTCATTGGCGGTACACTGGCTGCGCTTCTTATCCTGGGATGGGATTTTCGTACATCCATCCTCTTTGGAACTTTAATTATTGTAACAGGGCCCACTGTTATTACACCGTTGCTTAAAAGAGTGCGGCTTCATCATGGTGTCAGTACAGTCTTAGAAGCAGAAGGGATTTTGTTGGATGCCATTGGCGCAATTGTAGCTGTAGTTGCATTAGAGATTGCTATCAGCCCTTCCGGACTTTCATTCATTAAAGGGATTTTTCATATTGTTTCCCGACTTACCATTGGTACAATTATGGGAATAGCAGGTGGTGGTTTATTAACACTTTTATTTCGAATACGAAAACTAATCCCGGATGGATTGGAAAATGTTTTTATTTTG
>JABHKE010000100.1 GCA_018692355.1 Fidelibacterota bacterium | reverse complement strand
GCAGTGAGCATGGAAAAAAAATACATGGAATAAAAATAGATTAGCGTCAGAGCAATAAGAAGCATTATGGGGGAAATACCAGTTAATCCATTTTCTATCAAATTTCCAAACCAACCTATAAACCCTAAATCTTTCAATCCTGTTGCCAGTGTTAACAACCCGCCGAGCCAAATAAGCGCATCCCACGCTTTATGATTTTTCACTAATTGATCCCATGTCAAAGCACGAGTAAGTAAAATGATCACTAAACCCAAAAAAGCAACCGTGGTGGTACCCCAACCATGAAAGGGTTTAGTCGACCAAAGAATCAGCATCAGTCCAAGAGTACAAGCTGTAATAATCTCCTGTCGAGACCATGGTCCAAGAGATTGAATATCTTCTTGAATTTTTTCACGTATCGGTTGGATTGAATCGATTGTGGGTGTTGAGATGTAATTAATCAATAATGGGAGTCCAGCCAAGCCGATCAACCCGGGAACGATGCCGCCCTTAGCCCATGTGAACCAATCAAATTGAATATCAAAAATATCAAATGCTGCTTTAGAAACCAATGGATTGGCGGCCATCCCTGTAAGAAACATTGCTGCAGTAATGAGGTTGGCATGAGCGCCCACAAGGTGAAGATACTGTCCTGCTTTTTCCGGTTTATGTTTTGGTGATGATCCCAATGTGCGGGATATGGAATCAACGATGGGTGCTAAGATTCCCCCCCCACGGGCTGTATTAGATGGGACCACTGGACCAAGGATAAATTCTGCCAAACATATTGCATAGCCTAACCCTGTGATTGATCGCCCCAGAATTAAAATACAGAGTAATGCAATTCGTCGTCCCAGCCCGGTCTCGATCACAGCACCAGCGATCATGAATGCGACAACAACCAACCAAGTTGTTGTATCGCTGTATCCCATTAATGCGCTTTTCAAAGGGAGAATTCCCACCGTGACAACAAATGTCAGTCCTGTTAATACACTCACTGCCATTGGAATTGCCCGAACCATCAATGATGCAATAACTGTAAGAAAAACAATGAATAATTGGTATGCTTGGGTATCTAATCCATCGGGGCCGCCGATGAACCACAACAATAGCCCTGCAAATATCGGGAAAAGTCCTTTCAAGTATTTATCCTTTTTGAAAAAAAATATGACACATAATTTAACATCTGCCTAAATTGAGTCCCGAAAAAACATATGGCAACACATTCACAACATATTCATACATTTTTTCCTGAAATTTCAGACAAATATCGTCTTGAAATTTTAAAAGATTTGAAAAAATATTCATCTCAGTTGCAACAATCCCATCTAATCAATAACAGATGGGAGAATCTGTATCTTGATCCATACCATGTTCCTGCTGTTAAACATGTTTTTTTGGCTGCATCTGTTTTTGCGAAAAAAATTACAAATAAATCGGTTATAGTCCCTCATCAGGGCTTGGGTATTTCTTTTGATGAATTCTGGTTTAATGTTGCAAAATCTGGGGAATCCACTGGGTGGCACGATCATAAAAAGAAAGCTATAATCTCGGGTGTTTATTACTTGGATATTCATGATAATTCCGGTGATATCCATTTTCGGTCAAAAGTGAAAGAAAGATGGAATGAATGGTCCTTGAAATCTGAAACCGGGAAAATGATTCTCTTTGATTCAAAATTAGAGCACTCAGTATCAGAAAATAAAAGTTGTCATCCAAGAATTTCACTAGCCTTCAATCTTTATACTTTACCTTTGGAAATACAGGATCAATCGGCTCAATACTCTACTGGTAAATTCTTTCAATAGCGGTGTAAAAAATTCAGAATATAACAAATCTATATACTTGAAATGATTTCTTATCATCGTTGATTGGAGGGTATTCCCTTCTTACATTTGACGCCAATATTTAATCAAAAGGAAAACATAATGAATCGTCTAACAATAGGAATTCTTCTATCTTTTGCAGTTATTATAATTGTGACTGCCTTGAATTATACACCAGATCCACTTTCTAGTACCGCCAATTGTCAATATAATTCTGCATGTGGCTCTGATTGTACCAAACCAGATTGCGCAAAAAAAGCCAAAGCCTGTGGTTCTGATTGCACCAAACCAGATTGCGCAAAAAAAGCCAAAGCTTGTGGTTCTGATTGCACCAAACCAGATTGTGTAAAAAAAGTCAAAGCCTGTGGTTCTGATTGCACCAAACCAGATTGTGCAAAAAAAGTCAAAGCCTGTGGCTCTGATAGCACCAAACCAGATTGTGTAAAAAAAGTCAAAGCTTGTGGCTCTGATTGTACCAAACCATGTTGTGCAAAAAAAGTCAAAGCTTGTGGCTCTGATTGTACCAAACCTTGTTGTGCACAAAAATCCAAAGCTTGTGGCGCTGATTGTACCAAACCTTGTTGTGCACCAAAAGCCAAAGCATGTGGTCCAGATTGCACCAAACCTTGTTGCGCGGAGAAGAAAGGAATCTGATTTTCATGTTATCAACCGCCAAAAATTTTCAAAATTTTCTCCTAACACCCGGAATTTTTCTGGGTGTTTTGTTTTCCCAACCTATTTCAGAATCAATTCCGGTCCACACATATTCCATTGTGGCATTAGACGAAAAAACTGGTGAATTGGGTGTAGCTGTCCAAAGCCATTGGTTTTCCGTAGGATCCCTTGTTCCATGGGCAAAAGCTGGAGTGGGCGCTGTGGCAACTCAATCTTTTGTAAAGGTGGACTATGGTCCCGATGGGTTGAAACTAATGGAAGGGGGAATGTCCGCTGAATCTGCACTGAATAAATTAGTGATGGAAGATAAAGGTGAAGCAGTCCGACAGGTGGCAATGATTGATATGAAGGGAAATGTTGCTACCCATACTGGAGAAAAATGCATTTATGCTGCAGGTCATCAGATTGGGAAAAATTATTCAGTCCAAGCTAACCTCATGGAAAATGAAACAGTTTGGCCAGCTATGGCAAAAGCTTTTGAAAACACCGAAGGTGATTTAGCTGATAAAATGATGGCTGCTTTATACGCAGCAGAAGGAGAAGGTGGAGATATCCGAGGAAAACAATCTGCGGCCATGTTGATTGTCACCGGCGAGCCAACAGGTGTCCCGTGGAAAGATGTGGTCATGGATATTCGAGTTGATGATCATGCGGAACCACTGAAAGAACTAAAGCGACTGATCCGTGTTCATCGAGCCTATCAGCATGCAAACAAAGGGGACTATTACCTGGAGTTTAGTGAAATTGATAAAGCCTTGTCAGAGTATGAAATGGCAGCTAAATATTATCCTGAAAATCCAGAGTTGCCATACTGGTCTGCTATCACATTAGCCGGTAAGGGACAATTAGAGAAAGCATTGCCAATATTCAAGGATGTTTTTAAGCGAGAACCACGATTGCGAAAATTAACACCAAGATTGGTTAACGCAGGGTTATTACCTGACGATCCCGAATTAATTGAAACAATCATGAAGGTAGATGAATAATTTTTACATTTTTACATTTTTACTCTTTTTCCAATTTGGTTCATTGAAATCCGAACCTGGCCAATTGATTGATTATACCCATCAATCCACGATGACCCAGGATGATGTAATTTTTTTTGGTGATTATGCATTTTTCGGACCAAGTGTTAAATTCACTTGGTTATGCTTGAAAACATAGAAAGAATTATTCATGGTAAACAATGGGGCCCCTGATGTTAATCTGGAGCTTTTTCCGGAAGCATTAGGCGGGCATTCAGATGTGGCAGTGACATGTCTCTTGGCAGGATATACAGTTATCCTTGAATATCAAAGGATCAGTCCCAAAGGAGATATGAATAGTGATGGTTTAATAACCATTGAAGACGTGAATGCGTTAATGGAGTCAATTTTAATTGAGAATGATTTAACAGAATTTCAGTGGTGGGCAGGTCATTTGGATGCGGATAATTCCCATTCGATCTTTGATCTTTTAGGTGCGTCAGATGCTGTGGCGAACTAAATATCTTAACAGCTTAGAGATTTAATTTCCAATTATAATATATGGATGAATTGAATTCACAAATTTTTCTACCGGGATTTGTTCTTGTTGGCTGGACATTTTTAATAAATTTCCAACATTATTTAACGCAGAAAAAGGCCGCAAAAAACCGAGATGTAGAATATCGCTATTTTAAAACCTATAGCGGTGATGCCCCGGATTATTTGAGCCAGTCCCGGGAACATTACAAAAACCTCTACCAGCAGCCTATCCTATTCTATTTTATTTTGATTGGCTTCGCCTTGACCAGTTTTGAAACAGTAGATATTTATTTGGCCTGGAGTTATGTTATTGCCAGGTTCATCCACAGTTTAATCAGGGAGACCACCAATTTTGTTCCGCACCGGCTCCGTATATTTGGAATTGCTTTTTTTATCCTTGTAGCATTGTGGGTGCGATGGGGACTTTTTCTTTTCAATCATGGATAATGTATTGAAATGATGAGAAATTATCAGAAATACGGGCAGACCTGAAACTTATACTTTACCACTATAATCAATTATTTTAATTTTACATAATGAAAAAAATCGCAATTCGTCTATTTGTTGTTGCTAGCCTCGGTTATTTATTATTTCATTATTTATTGATATGGTATACACATTTATAATGGTTACACTGGTTAAAAAATTTGGGTTGATGTTTCTTTGGATGGGAATTGCCGCCTCGGTTGTATTGCTAATTTATTCTTATTTCAACATTCCGGATGAATTAGCGGGAGTCCTTTATTTTATTGCCATTGGTTTGGCCGCTTCTGGTGTGCTGAATTATTATCGCTAAAAAGTAATTTTTTTAAATAATTCCATTTCCACCATATTTTTGCCCATAAAATATGGCTCTCATAAATGTTTACATTTGAACAAATAAATAGAGATTAAAAGATCCAAAATGAGAAACGCGACGGATATATTCAATGAATGGGCTCTCAGTGGCAAAGATAAAGGGATGGAGAAAAACCATGAGGCAGCCGTGAAGGAAATGCTTTCCTATTTAATACGGGGACAAGAAGACCCATTTTCCTTTATTGATGCTGGCTGCGGTAATGGCTGGGTGGTAAGAAAAATGAAAGACCATCCATTATGCGAAAAAGCAATCGGAGTGGATGGTGCCGAAGATATGATTCGGAAAGCCAATGCCAATGATGCAGTTGGAAATTATTTTTACTCTGATCTTTTGGAATGGGCTCCAGAAGAAAAAGTTGATTTTATACATAGCATGGAAGTCTTGTATTATTTTAAAAACCCAAGTGAATTGATCAATCATATGAAATTGAATTGGTTGAAGCCCGGTGGAAAAATGATCATGGGTGTTGATTTTTATCAGGAACATGAAAGAAGTCATACTTGGCCAACAGACCTTGGAACGCATATGACACTTTTGAGCGAGAAAAATTGGGTTTCACTTTTTAACGATCATGGTTTTTCTCACATTGAGAATTTTAGAGCCAATGTTCAGAATGATTTTCCTGGAACTTTGGTTATTTCCGGAGTGTTGGATTCCATATGAAAATTATCAAATTATATATTTTTTCTTTTTCTTTTGTCTTTGCACAGAATGGAATATTAAATGTTGGGTTTGACATTGATGATACGGTACTTTTTTCACGAGATGTATTCCTTAGTTTACCAGATGATAAACGCAATCCAACAGATTATGGTTGGATTAATTCACACGATAGTGATTACTCCATTTTTATTACACCTACAGTTGAATTAATCGATTATTTTCGTTCCAATGGACATAATGTTTTTTTTATTACTGCAAGACCCGAGGTTAATGGAAATATACTAGCTGAGTTTTTAGCTAAAGGCCTTGTATTTGAAGTTAAAGTAAATAAAAACTTATTTTTTTCTCCTAAACAAACGATTAATGGTAAAAGGTTTACGACGAAACAAAGATTAATGAAACGATTAAAACTTGATTTATTTTATGGTGACGCAGATTCAGATATGATTGCTGCGCTTAAAGCAGGAGTTCATCCGGTTAGAGTAGTACGAAATGAATCATCAGTAATAGAATATGGCTCAAATTATTTTGGTAATACTTTAAAAGGTGATATTCCAGAAGCTCCTTTTTCAAATGATGATTTAAAAATATTTTATAAGAGTAATATTGGTATTTTCGGAGAATCTATTTATCCCATTATTTGGACTGGACCAAAATGAGAATTTTCTTTTTGTTAATTATTTTTCCTTTTCCATATTACCTATTTGCTCAAGATCAATTTCTTATTAATAATAATGTAAATTCAAATCAACAAACGCCAACCGATCCAATGAAAAGAACAGATTCAGAATGGAAACAAGTTTTATCGCAAGAGGAATACCGTATTCTTCGTAATAAAGGCACAGAACGTGCCTTTACAGGGGAATTTGACGGCCATTTTGAAGAAGGAATGTATATTTGTGCTGGTTGTGGAAATAAATTATTTGAGTCAGAGACTAAATATAAATCTGGATGTGGTTGGCCTGCTTTTTATGACGCCCTTCCCGAATCAGTAGAAGAAACTGAAGATAATAATTATGGTATGAAACGGATTGAAATCACCTGCGGTAAATGCGATGGCCATTTAGGACATGTATTTAACGATGGTCCAGATCCAACTGGACTACGGTATTGCATTAATTCTGTTTCTATGGATTTTAAACTCGACGAAAAAAAATAATGAAAAATGGTGTAGTGAAGGAATACGATCCATCCACGTGGCAGGTGGATGTGCAATTATTTCAATAATGTAATCTTTTGATTTAATACGGACCCAGCCGCTTCAACCTGTAAGATATAATTCCCTGAAGACAGATTTCTCCCATCCAATTTAAATAAATGTTGTCCGGCATTTTGTTTTCCCATTCGGTGAGTTTTTAATACACGTCCACGAAGATCTAATAAACGAATCGTCACGTTACCTATTTTCGGTAAAGTATAAGAAAGGGTGATCATGGGATTAAAAGGATTCGGGAAAGCAGGGTGCATCTTGAATTTGGCAGGAAGGGGTGGGCTTTTTACAGAAAGGGGTGTTTGTACAAAAGGGATGGTCTCGAATTCTTGTCCGAAGACATTAGTAGCTGTCTCTTGGCTCAATCCGAGCCAATCTGTAATAATTGTGGAATAAATTTGTCGATAGTCAAATTGTAAATTCAAATTTCCATTGTTATCCAATTGATTCAGCGCTGGAAGGTTGGCAAAAGATTGTCATTGGCGCATTGCTCACCACCATTGTTTGGATTGCCGCCACTTATTTCACACCACCTGATGATGAAGATACACTCCGAGCCTTTGTGAAAAAGGTGAATCCCGGTGGTCCAGGCTGGGCGAAATATTCAGATGGAGTATCCACGGAACCTTGGCCTGTCCCAAATGGTATTTTATGTATGGTATTAGGTTGCTTAGGCGTGTATGGATTCCTACTCGGCGTGGGACAATTGATCTATGGTCATATTGAGTCTGGTTCATTATTTATTGTACTGGCTATAGTTTCTTCAATTGGGTTGTCCAAGATATGGAAATAAGTACACCGGGTAGAATTTGTTTATTCGGTGAGCACCAGGATTATCTTGGTCTCCCCGTTATTGCCATGGGTATTTCACTTCGCGCCAAAATTAGAGGCGAAAAAAGATCGGATGATCAAGTTATCATTCATAAACCGGATTTGAGTGAAACAGAAACCTTTTCCTTGGATGACCTGAGCTACACCAAACCCCGGGATTATTTCAAAAGCGGTATTATAGTTTGCAAAAATGCGGGGCTCACATTTTCAACCGGATTTGAGTGCGAAGTCACTAGCAAAATCCCTATTCGCGCAGGGACCAGCAGTTCATCGGCAATATCTGTAAGTTGGATC
>JABHKE010000073.1 GCA_018692355.1 Fidelibacterota bacterium | reverse complement strand
TCCCAGCGTCGCTGGGTATAAAAATAACTGGGGTCAACGATTTCCAGATTCTGATTTTTTGCAAATAGATCAGCACCATCCCCAGAAAGTATCACATGCCATGTTTCTTCCATGACTTTCCGTGCAGCAGAAATAGGATTTTTCACTAGTTTTACACCAGCGACAGCCCCTGCTTTTAAATTACTGCCATCCATAATACTGGCATCTAATTCGTTGGTTCCTGCGTTTGTAAAGACCGCCCCTTTCCCCGCATTAAATAATTCTGAATTTTCCATGATCTGGACTGCTGCTTCAACAGCATCAAGAGATGAACCACCCTTCTCTAAAATAGAATAGCCTATATTTAGTGCTTCTTCAAGTTTGGAACGGTAGGCCAATTCCTTTTCCGATGTCATATTGTTTTTGGTGATGGTACCGGCGCCACCATGAATTGCAATGGCAAAATTCGATTGAGTTTCATTTGGTCCCAATAGAATTGCGAGACCTATTATGCCCATTAACCCAAGTGTGACCTTGGTTTTAAAATCCATTACATTTTATCCTGAATGGCTGACTGTAATTGATCGATAGACACTCTGTCCTGAACCATAGTATCCCGATGTCGAAGCGTGACGGTGCTGTCCTCCGTAGATTGGTGATCCACAGTAATGCCAAAGGGTGTTCCTGCTTCATCTTGACGGTAATACCGCTTTCCGATGGAGCCCTGTTGGTCATACAAAACTTTGAAATGGGGTTTCAAAATATCCATGATCTCCCGTGCTTTTTCTGGTAATCCATCTTTTTTAACCAAAGGGCAGATTACAGCTTTTACCGGTGCCAATCTTGGGTGGAGCTTCATCACCACACGATTATTTTCTTTATCTTCCCAATAGGCATCCGCCATAATGGTAAGGAGCATTCGATTTAATCCAGCAGATGTTTCTATGATATAAGGAAGAAAGCGTTCATTATTAGGCTGATCAAAATAGGTGAGATTTTTCCCAGAGAATTCCTCATGCTGTTTCAAATCAAAATCAGTTCTGTTATGAATCCCCTCAATCTCAGACCAGCCAAATGGAAACTCATATTCGATATCCCAGGCTTCCTTGGCATAATGAGCTAATTCATTTTCACCATGTTCATGGAACCTTAATTTGGATTCTGTGATTCCCAATGCTTCTGAATAAAAGCGGAATCTTTTTTCTTTCCACTCCTGCATAATGTCATCATCGGTACCGGGCTTGACGAAATATTGCATTTCCATTTGCTCAAATTCTCGAGTGCGGAAAATAAAATTCCTGGCCACAATTTCGTTCCGGAATGCTTTTCCGATCTGGGCGATTCCGAATGGTACTTTCATGCGCATGGCACCCTGGACTAAAAGGTAGTTTACATATATTCCCTGGGCAGTTTCCGGACGGAGAAATGCTTCTGTCCCCGTTTCTTCCACAGGACCCACATGGGTTTTAAACATGAGATTAAATTGGCGAGGTTTTGTGAGATTCCCTTTGGTACCACATTTTGGGCACTGGGTTTCTTCCCAATTCAAAGATGAGAAATCTTCAGAAAATTCATCAGCACGATAGCGTGCTTTACATTGTTTACAATCCACTAAAGGATCATTAAATGCACCGACATGGCCGGAAGCTTCCCAGATTTTCGGGTGCATGAGAATACCGCTATCCAGTCCAACAATATTCTCGTGAACTTGTGTCATCTCTTTCCACCAGAGTTGAGAAATATTATTTTTTAACTCAATCCCCAAGGGACCGTAATCGTATACAGCAGAAAACCCACCATAAATATCTGAAGATTGGAAAATGAAACCCCGTCGTTTACACAAGGAAACTATTTTTTCTATTGTTTTGTCCATATTTTGAAAACCAGACTCGCAAATTGAGTCTGCAGAAACGTTTATATAAAAGGTCCCTTTGATAATCTATGAAACCTTTTTAAATGTTTAAAAAAATCAATCCATCTTTTGAAGTTCTTTTTCAATTTCATCATTAAATGCAACTTCAGTTGGTGTGGAAATTACTGATGAAGGTATGTCATTGGGAGTTCTTAAAAAGATAAATAGAAAT
>JABHKE010000076.1 GCA_018692355.1 Fidelibacterota bacterium | reverse complement strand
ACAATTTTTATATCATCTTTTAAGAAGGGATAAAAAAGGCCCATGGCATTAGAGCCGCCGCCGACGCAAGCCACCAGTCGATCGGGCAATTTTTTTCCGCATTGATTCGCAAATTGTTCTTTCGTTTCTTCGCCGATGACCGATTGAAAATCCCGAACGAGCATCGGGTAAGGATGGGGCCCAACGGTTGAGCCGATGAGATAATATGTGGATTCTACATTCGTTACCCAATCTCGGATCGCTTCATTGGTGGCATCTTTCAGCGTCATGCTACCGGAAGAAACGGGGCGAACTTCTGCTCCCAAAAGGTTCATTCGGAATACATTCAATTTTTGTCGGCGAATGTCTTCTTCGCCCATATAAACAATGCATTCCAGACCAAAGCGAGCGGCAACAGTTGCGGTGGCAACGCCGTGTTGCCCAGCCCCTGTTTCAGCGATAATTCTTTTTTTGCCCATTCGATTTGCAAGCAAAATTTGCCCCAACGCATTATTGATTTTATGGGCGCCGGTGTGGTTCAAATCTTCCCGTTTTAGCCATACATTGAATTCCAGTTCTTCTGAAATTCGATCCGCAAAATACAAGGCGGTTTTCCGCCCGGAATAATGTTTTAATAATCCATTCAATTCATCTTGAAAAGTAGAATCTCTTTTTGCATTAGCGTAATATTGTTCTAATTCTTCCAAGGCTGGGATGAGCGTCTCCGGTACAAACTTGCCCCCGAACTTCTCAAAGTGTCCCCGTTCATCTGGTAAATTGTAATTTTTAAATTGTTTATCCAAAATGAAATTCTGACGTGTTTGTGTCTTTGAGATTTTTAAAAAGTAAGCTAATTCTTTGGTGGTCTTTCTTTCCAGGTGATATTTCAACACCACTATTTACATCAATCGCCGCTGGATTTACAGAATCAATCGCATCTAAAATATTATCCGGGTTGAGCCCGCCGGAAAGAATAATGGGGGTTTCTAATTTACCATTTAATAATGACCAATCGAATGTCTCTCCCGTTCCTCCATATTGATTATCAGAATATGTATCTAACAGAAATCCTGCCACATTATAATCATTCATGTCGGACAAACTTTCTTTATTTTTAATCCGCAGTGCCTTTAAAACCGGCACATCAAATTGATTGCAAAAATCAGGCGATTCATCGCCATGAAGTTGAATCATATTCAATGGAACTGAAGAAATAGCATAGTCAATAAATGCTCTGTCATGATTCACAAAAACACCAATCTTTGAAATGTCCTTTGATAAATGGTCAGAAATTAATTTTGCGTCTTCAATCGAAATGGCTCGTGGACTTTTCTCATAAAAAATAAATCCAATGGCGGAAGCGCCATTGTCCACTGCACATTGTGCGTCCGGTAAATTGGTAATACCACAAATCTTTGTTGGAATCATGAAAGCATCCCAAGTAATTCTTCTAATGCTTTCCCCGGATTGCCGGTTTTCATGAGCGATGTCCCAATAAGTGCTGCATCATAGCCCAAATCTGAAACGTATTTTAAATTATCAGAAGTGTGAATCCCACTTTCTGCAACTCTCACAGAATTTGATGGTAAAGATGAAATCCTTTTTTCAAAATACGTAATGTCAGTTGCCATTGTTTTGAGATTTCGACAGTTGATACCTACAATTTCTGGATTCAATGCAGAAATAAATTCAGCGTGTTTTTCATCGTGGTATTCTACGAGAAATTCCAATCCTGCCATTTCCCCGATATTCATTAATTGCTGCAGTGAATCTTGATCTAGCGCATCGGCAATGAGTAAAAAGGCATCTCCATTATAATGAATTGTTTCCGATACTTGCTTTTGATCAATAATAAAATCTTTACGAATTACCGGAATAGAAACCGCATCTCGGACAGATTTGAGAATATCCAAACTGCCTCCAAAAAAGGATTGATCTGTGAGCACCGAAATGGCCGCCGCACCTGCGGATTCATAATCTTTAGCAATTTGAGCAGGATCAGCATAAGGGGATATTTCACCTTCACTTGGAGATTTCATTTTAATCTCCGCAATAACAGAAATTCCCGGTTTGGAAAGAGCATCTTTAAGGCTGCGAATTTGACCAACCATTTCTCCAAATTCCATATCTTTGATTTGTTGAATTTCCTGACGTTTCACGTTTAATATTTTTTCTAAAATATTCATGCAGCCAATTGGTTTAATATGTTAAGCGCTACGCCTGAATCCACAGACTT
>JABHKE010000151.1 GCA_018692355.1 Fidelibacterota bacterium | reverse complement strand
TATAACCAAATAACGGATGAATATAGATTTTATAATTCATTGCAGTACAATTCAAAATATAAGAAATATCGGTTCTGGGTTTTTGGTCGGTCGAATTCAACGACAAATCAGTTTAGCCTCTATCAAGCCAAAGTTGATTTCGGATCAAAATTATCCGGTACTTTTATCCAAATAGGACGCGTTTTTTCATCAGAACTATCTGGAATTGGTGCCACAGATGGAATCATGATTCAATGGAAGAAAAGAAATCATTATTCTGTGGGAAGTTTGATGGGGGCCCAACCAAACCCGGAAACATTTATTCCGGATTTTTCAATAACCAAACTAGGAATTTTTACATCATACCAACAATCTTTATCTATGGTTGATTACAAGATTACGTCTAGCATGGTTGGTCAATATGCTAATCAGGAAGTTGACCGCGAATTCTTTTACTTAAAAATTAAGGGTAAATTCAAAAACCAAATTTCATTTAGGGCGATGGGTATTTTTGATTATTATCGTACAGTTTTGGGGAGTAGAACTGGACTTAACCCAACATCATCTCAAGTTTCGATTCAATATAAGTTCTGGAAGGGGATGTCCTTTCAATCAAGAATTTCGCAACGGATGAAACCATTATACCGGTCCACTTATGATAGCATTCAGGATTCTCTCATTTCCGATGAATTGATTTCTGGTTGGATGAATTCTTTCAGGATGGTTCTCCCAAAATTAGGGACCATTCAACTCGGTGGAAATGTCCGAAAACAATCTTCAGGAAAAAATGCTTATCTCTCTCAATTTAATCTGCGAACAAAAGAAATACGATCACTCCATTCATTTGGGTGGTCTGTCAACTGGATTCGAAATGATTTAATTAAAGGGTTACAAAACCAATTCCAATATGACAGAGACATTGGATGGCTTGGTCAGGTTTATTTTGAATATGAAATCTACCATTATGGTTATGGTGTGTCACCCTTTGATAATTTTCAACAAACAGTTTCAATGACCTATAGTCATAAAATATTGAATTCAATTTATCTCTATGGAACCGTGGATACGGTGATTGAAGATCTGGGAGGTCCTTTAATTCACTTATTTATGGGCACATCTTACCGGTTTTAATTTTTATATAATTAATAATCAATGAAAGCGTCGTGCATTCGACACTTTCCATTAGTTTCCATTAATAAATATTCAATTGAATTATTGGATATATATCCATGATAATTTAGCTTTTATCCCCAGTAATTTGGGTGGACTCAATATTCTAAATATACCACAGTTATACTTTTTCACGCATTTGTTTTATTTGATTCGTCGAGTAAACTTATATTTCGATCATCAATTTTTCACCTATATTCCTTCACCTTTTTTATATTATTCATGATGACTAAATGACGAAAATCGAGAACAAATTCAATGACCTAGGGCCAAAGGAATGGCTCCCATTCCAAAAATCATTTACCGTTTTTGATGATATGGATTCCCTTATTATTAAAAACCTTCGGTTCTTTACAAAAACCAGTCATGCTCCTTCACCGAAAGTTGGGTCCTTTGGATCTACTGATTTTCAACACAAGATTAAATCTAACGTAAAAAAAATGGGTATTAACTATGGGAATAAACAAGATACCTTTGACTTCTTAGCTGTGGATTTTGTTGGGAAAAATATTGATTTAGAATCTGCTCTAAATTGGATTTTTCAATTTGCGCTAAAACTCAACTTTCGAAAATTCCTATGGATATTGTTACCCACAAATCATGTAAATGATAATGGGATTCCAATCGCGTGGAGTTTGTCAGATCAATTAGCCGGTTATTTAACTAGAAAGGATGAAAAAATCATTTGTCTCCCCGATGGGAATACTTGGACATCTCTCTATTTTCGGAAAGACGAAAATTCCAAACTCATCGCACCAAAATCTATCCAAACGATCCAAAGACAGGCATCTCTTAAACTATATTCTTTATCTTTTAAAAGCTGGTTCATCTTGAAACCAAAACCCCGATCAAGAGATGAAATTCTGCATCCTGCTAAATATCCAGAGAACCTTGTTAATATGTATGTTAAAGAATTCACTACAAAAGGAGATACAGTTTTTGATCCCATGTCCGGAACAGGAACCACACAAGTTGAATCATTGAATTTGGGACGACATTCCTTTGGCATTGAGTTAAGTAAGCTTTTTCATAGGATCGCTAGTAATAGATGTGATGAAATTTCTACAAAATGTGATTATTCAATAATTCTAGGTGATGCACGTAACATTTCCTCATTTAATTTGCCTGAATTGGATTATGTGATCACATCTCCTCCTTACTGGAACATGTTGAATATGAGAGGTGCAGAAGCACAAGCTGCCCGTAAAGCAAAAGGACTTCAAACCAATTATTCAGATAATGATAATGATTTGGGAAACTTGGATGATTACCATAATTTTTTAGACATTCTAGTAGATATTTATGATAAAACTATATCGGGATTAAAAATTGGCGGTCATTTTACTATTGTTGTGAAAAATATCAAAAAGAAAGGAATTCATTATCCCTTAGCCTTTGATTTAACAAAACATTTAGTCAATTCCATTCAACTGAAACATATCGGATTCTGGTGTCAAGATGATCTACAAATCGCACCTTACGGTTACAAACACACCTGGGTCAGCAATACATTCCACCATTATTGTCTAACATTTCAAAAGTCCTAATCTAATAATACTCCACATTTCATATTTTCTCTCAATCGAGGATATAAAGATAAAAATGATGAAAGTTCTTTTATGGCAATGCCCTTATTTTTAATCCGTGTTTTAAATATACCTTTTTGAAAGAGCTGCGGTTTTAAATCAATAAACCGAGAAAAATCTTTTTCCTGTGCTAATCCGCATAAAACTAATTCCGGGTGAAAATTCAATAGATACGTAAATGGAATTCCATTTCCCAATTTCGTCATTTTTGACCAAAACCATTTTTCTTGGTATGGGTTTTCTTTTATTCTTGATGATTGAATCAATTTGATTAAAAATGAACTTTGATCATCTGATATTCCAATGGATATAAATGGTACCTTTCCTTTCCATCCCTTCATAAACGAGAATAAATAGCAAACAGATTCAGTCTCCGGAGCATGGAGACGACTATCTTTTTTGGACCATTGGTCCCAGCCACCACGATTAGGAACCAATCCAGGCAAATTTAAATATTCTTCAGTTGAAAGAATGTCTCCATCATGTCGCAAAAAGTTGTTTTTTATATCCCATTCTTCACGCCCAAGAATAAAATCCCTTTTATCCGGTAGATAAAAAGGTGTTTGACAATTTTTAGTTTTAACCGGAATCTCATTCAGATCACAGAAATGAAGGAAAATATTTTCTGATATTTTCCCTTTAGCAATATTTGTAATGCGGGATTGGATATCTAATAAGTTCATTCGATTGATAGTATAGGGAAGACTAATTATTGCGTATCTGACAGATTCTGCCATGAGTCGGTCATAAATACTATTCTCAATTTGAATTCGAATTATTTGCTTAAACATGTTCATCAAAATTACATGACAAATGGTAAAAATAAAAAAGGGGCTGAATAAGCCCCTTTTTAAAAAGATAATTGAGAAATTATCCTAAATATCTGCGAAGATTCTTACTCCGTGACCTATGACGCAATCGCTGAATAGCTTTTTCCTTAATCTGACGAACACGTTCCCGAGTGAGGTCAAATTCCTCTCCAATTTCATTCAATGTCATAGCACTATCACGGCTAATTCCAAAATACATTTCAAGAACCACTCTTTCACGTTCAGATAGTGTTTCCAGTGCACCACTTACTTCTTCGGTCATAGATTCCAACATGATCTTTGCTTCTGGCTCTTCAGCTTCAGAATCTTCGATGATGTCAAGTAAACTACTGTTTTCACCTTCCTGAAAAGGAGAATTCAATGAACTATGCCGTCTTGAATATTGCATCGCCATGAGGACTTCATCACCGCTCATTTCCAATTGGGCGCCGATTTCATCCCCTTTTGGTTGACGTTCAACTTCCGCTTCCAATTTTTCTGCAGCGCGAGTGATCTTGGTGATGGTTCCCACACGATTCAGTGGTAACCGTATGAGGCGGGATTGTTCTGCCAGCGCCTGAAGGATTGATTGACGAATCCACCAAACAGCATAAGAGATAAATTTAAATCCACGAGTATGGTCAAATCGTTTGGCTGCTTTGATAAGCCCCATGTTGCCCTCATTGATAATATCGGCAAGTGAAAGACCATTCCCCTGGTATTTTTTTGCGACAGAAACCACGAAACGAAGATTAGCTTCAACCAATTCTTTCATGGCTCTTTCGTCATTCGCCTGGATTCGAATTGCCAGTTCAACTTCACGTTCCGGAGGTAACGGGTTGAATTTCCCAATTTCAGCCAAATACATGCTGATACTCCCACTGGAAACTTTACTGGGTTTTACTTTTTTCTTTTCGGGTTTTTTTGCGGCTGTTTTCGATGGTACTTTCTTTTCTTTTACAGCAACGGTTTTATCTTTTTCAGTTTTAGCCAAGTCAATGACCCCCAGTTGATATGTTAATTGTTTATTTAGCTTTGGACAAAGCCGACAAATTTAGGAATAATTATTAATTATTTAAAGATAATCTTCTAGATATTCTAAATTTTAGATAATACTAATGTCTTTGAAACCTGATTAAAAAAAGATTATAGATTACTGAATCTGTAATATGTATTCATTAACATGTTTTTCTAGGATGTCTAATGGGACAGCACCATGCCCTAGAACGACGTCGTGAAAATCACGAATATTGAAATTGTCACCCATTTCTTTTTCTGCTTTGGAGCGGAGTTCACGGATCTTCAATTCACCTATTTTGTATGCTAACGCTTGCCCCGGCCACGCAATGTATCTATCAATCTCCATAGTGACATCATTCTCAGTTTTAGCAGTATTAGATAACATAAAATCAATTGCTTCTTGACGGGTCCAACCCAACGTATGCATTCCCGTATCTACAACCAATCTGCATGCGCGCCACATTTCATATGTGAGTTGACCAAACTTGCTATAAGGATCTTTGTAAAACCCCATCTCTTCTGCTAATTTTTCAGAATAGAGCCCCCACCCTTCCACAAATGCTGTATACCCGCCATATCGACGGAATTTTGGTATATTATCCAGTTCTTGTGCTAAGGTGATCTGTAGATGATGCCCGGGAACCGCTTCGTGGATTGAAAGTGCTTCCATTTCATATTTTGGACGGGTCTCCAGTCTATAAGTATTAGCCATGAAAAATCCGGCTCTGCCCGCTTCCTGAGACCCAGAATAATAGTACGCTGTGGGCGATGCAGGTGCTTGATAATCTGGAATTGGTTTTACACCGTAAGGCAATCTCGGAAGTAAACCAAAAAACTTGGGTAATTCTGCATCGGCTTTTTTACAAATCATTCTATATTCATTTAACAGCTCATCCTCCGATGTAAAATAAAACTGGGAATCAGAACGGAGAAAGGTCAGGAATTCGTCAAATGACCCATTGAATTCTGTCATATTGATGACCTTTTTCATTTCAGCCCGAATTCTATCTACTTCGCCCAATCCAATTTGGTGAATCTCTTCAGCTGTCAGGTCTGTGGTTGTGTAACTCTTGATCTGATATTTGTAATAAATATCTCCGTTGGGAAAATTTTTACAAGCAATGGATTCCCGGCACCCTGGCAGGTATGATTCATTGAAATAGGTAAATAACAACTCAAAAGCCGGATAGACAAAATCGGTCATCACCGATATCATTTCGATTGTCAATCGATTTTGTTCTTCGCTTGGTATGGATTCGGGAAATTCATTGAAGGGTTTATAAAGCGGTGATTCATCGATTGATTTTCCAAATTGAGCACTGATTTGATCCGGAACGGATCCCAAAATAATTTTGGGAGGAACCCAACCTACTTTCACACCCCGTTTCATGAGATCAATTGTTTGGTCCAGTTTGGTTGGAAATGCCCTCATTCGAGCGAGATAATTCTCATAATCTTTCACGTTATTAAAGGGCATATAATTTGAAATCCCAGCAAAACCAATTTGGATACCACCCATTTGATCTATGGGAATTAAATAAGATAAAAACTGGAATCCCTCGATCTGTTTTTCTATCCCATGGAGGTAAAGATCATAATTCAGTTGATCATCCTCCGACAGTTTAGATCGATCTATTTTTTTGACAGTCTCTTGGAGTTTTCTGGTTTCATCTTGCCTTTTCATAATGGTTTCGTAGGACGTATCATTTAGTTTATGATTGAATCGATTATCCCCTAAACTGGATGCCCATTCAGGACTGTTAAAAATTCCTTTCTCCCATTGTTCATTTAAGATATCATGGAATTGCTCTGGTACGGATTTTTCATCTGTTTCAATTATAAAATCAAATTTGAATGTGATACAGTCTACATTTAAAAATAGAATTAGTAATAGAAAGGATATATTTTTCATTGATTTAATTGGTATTGATTAATTCTGCTAAGAGATAAATGTCAAAAATATTAATTGTATTATCAAAATTTAAATCTGCGAGTGTATGTTGTGATTCAGTCAAATCTAAGTTATACAGAATCATATTGACAATCAACATAATATCCATATTATCGATAATTTCATCTTCGTTCACATCACCATAAAACACACCATTATCTAATCCTTTGTAATATTTCATAACAGTAAATAACCCGTTAATATCACTGCCAAATACAAAATCATTTTCAGTATATTGATAAATCCCCCAATTACCGACCCAAGGTGGTGATGGGTCATCATGGTCCGTATAGGTATCAAAGTGTGCAGATTCAATGGGATCAACTGGATCACTAATATCGACAATGGACATTCCATAAGTATAATGTGATATAAATATTCGCGACCCCATAACTTGTGCATTATGCGCTACCAGATTCGGCCCAAGGTATTCACCTACAACATGAATATTTTCCAAATCTTCAATGGTCCAAATTTTTACTGTTTTCGTTGCAGTTTCCTCAGTGGTGGTCACATATTTTCCATCATCTGAAGGCCAAACAGTATGAACATACCCATTATCAGGAATGTCTACTCTAACTATTAACTCTGGTGCTGTCTTCTGGCTTACATCGTACATTGAAAATGTTCCACGCCAACCCTCAGCAATATACACAGTATCATTTCGTGCAAAAACATCATGAATTTGTTCGGTAAAAATATATTGAATTTCCTGCGGATCTTCGGAGTTATTAATATCAATGATACGAACTCCTTCGCGGTTTTGGCCCAGCACATAAGCAAACCCTGTAGATATATCTATGGACATATTATGCGACCGAATATGATCATTGTAGATATAAGTACTGGTTAACGAAACACTATCCGGCAAGGTTGATAAATCGATGATTTGCATTCCTTCATTTGTTCCGGTGTTTTCACTTACAACAAAGGCATAGTTCTCAAATGTTTTAATATCTCGATGAAAGTATGCATCGCTCTGCATCGGACCTAAAACTGTATCAATAATCGTCATGTCTTCTACGCGAATAAAAACCACGCCTTCTAATATTCCCATCATGGCATAGTCTTCTCCATCCAGAGATGTGTACCCCCAAACATCTGATCCACCATATCCCATACCATCATCATTGAACTGGATCAGACCATGGAGAGTAAATGTATCTCCTGCCATCATTATTGAAGACAGGAAAGATAGAATACAAAATCCATTTAAGAATTGGGTTGGAAAAATTCGCATTTTTAGAATAACTAATTAAAATTGAGGCAGAACTTATAAAATAATAGTTGCCATATACATACCTGACAATCCCCAAAATAAACAAGTATTCCGGTAGCCATAATCGCCCTTACCTTGTAATTTTTCTTATACAAAGGAAATAAGCCTTCCACATCATTCTAATATTACATTTCAGCGTATTTTTCTTTTTTCTTCTTAGATGCCCTTTTATTCTGATCCAATTCCATTTTTCTTAATCGAATCGAAAGAGGTGTTACTTCCACTAATTCATCTTCCGCAATGAATTCAATGGATTGATCTAAAGAGAGAAGTTTTGGAGGACGAATCGTGACAGATGCATCCGTTCCGGATGCACGCATGTTTGTCAATTTTTTCT